>CAMYJJ010000022.1 GCA_947258735.1 Thermodesulfovibrionia bacterium
GCAGGAGAGAGCATGGAGTGTACGGCCACGGGAGTAGCGATAGAGGGTCAGTACGCGAACATGGGTAAGGTAGAGGGAACGACACCTGGCGATATGGTGATAGATGATGAAGATCCGAGCCATTACTTTGGAGCGAAGCCCGGGATCGATATAGAGAAGGCAACAAACGGAGAAGATGCAGATGATCCGACAGGACCGGTCGTACCGGTAGGGTCAGATGTTACCTGGACGTATGTTGTAACGAACACCGGTAACGTGGAGCTGACTAACGTGACGGTGACAGACAATCAGATTGGGCAGATCGCCTGTCCTGAATCAACACTGGCACCGCAGGAAACCATGGACTGTACGGCAAGTGATATCGCAATGGCAGGACAGTATGCAAACATGGCTCTCGTTGAAGGAACAACCCCTGGCGGCATGGACATAACCGATGAAGACCCGAGCCATTACTTTGGTGATGACTGTAACATTAAGGTAGAGAAGACCTGTATAGTTCTGGATATGCCTGCAGGCCTTGAATGTGAAGCCAAAATTGCTGCTACAACATTGCGGTATACAGGACCCACGATGAACAGCGCAACAGTAGTATTAGAAGAATGGGATGGTTTCCAGGTCAGCTATGACAACGTTGATCTCATATCCGGTGAGACAATACTTTCTGATGACGGTCAGAACGGATATACCATTGATGCCTCAGCTGCAGGTGCGCGGGATCTGGGGCCGAAGATGACCGTATACATTAATGGTGTAAAAGAAGTGATTCATACCAGTTGCTCAATGCCTTATGTTGTCGGACAGCCGGCTCCTCTGAACAATCCTGATGGAGCTCCTTCGCCAAACTGGACCATTGAGAACTTTATGGATAAACTCGGCAATGTGGTAACAATGCCTCAGCCGCAGGATCCGAGAGACCAATGCGAAGTTTTTATAAGAATGGATGATCACAGTGATAGTGACAGCGACAGTGATAGTGGTAAGGACAGTGATAGTGACAGCGACAGTGATGATGACAGCGGCAAGGACAGTGACAGTGGCAGCGACAGTGATGATGACAGCGGCAAGGACAGTGACAGTGGCAGCGACAGTGATGATGACAGCGGCAAGGACAGTGACAGTGACAGCGGCGACAGGAGACACTATACAGGGTATACGGACAGTCACATGGGAGGTAAGGTCAAGTATATGTACGTCATTACGAATACGGGAAATGTTTCCGTTGTTGAAGTGACAGTAGAAGATGACAAGCTTGGCACGGTATCCGGGAGTCCGATTGTATCCATTGATCCGGGTGAGAGTGTTGAGCTGATGGAGACAGCACTTATCTCAATGGATACCGTAAATACAGTAACTGTTTACGGAAAGACAGAGTTTGGAGCGACCTGTGAGGCAATGGATACGGCTTCGGTAACGGTGAAGAAAGTTATGGACCATGGAGACAGCGATAGTGACAGCGACAGTGACGATGACAGCGGCAAAGATGGTGACCATAGAAAAAGGTATTACAGAGACAAGGATAAGTCTGATCATAATAAAAGAAGTTCTTACAAAACTGAACGGACCAGGAAGGAATCCAGGAGAACGTGGAAGAGCATATGGAGGTAACAATATCCCTGTAGAACCGGGCATAGGCCTGACAGACTGAATAGTAATTCTCAAGGCGGTTCAGAAATGAATCGCCTTTTTTTTGGTGCGCCCGGCAGGGCGCAGAACTACTTGCTGCAGATGTGCTGATGACCTGTCACTGATTAATCATGAACAATATCCCCTGCGGCTGCTGGGCTGGTCGAGTGCATACGTAACAGATGTGTTTAAATAAAATGGCGCGCCCAGGAGGAGTCGAACCCCCAACCTCCTGATCCGTAGTCAGGCACTCTATCCAATTGAGCTATGGGCGCACTTATTTAGTGCGGTGATCCTTCCTTCGTCTCTATTAAGGTACCCGCTTTCAAAGTAAGGCTGAAACGATCATGCTGAAATGAATGAATGGTCGGGAATTTTGAATATAACCAGCCCCATTCGCCTGATGGAGGGAAAATCTTATTCCCGTTCTGCATCACAGCAATTCCCACGGCCGGATTGTTAGGATCTGACGTTGTTGACGTTATCGTATCAGCGCTCATTTTAAAGTCAGGAAGAAAAGGGCCGACTTTGACCGTCAGGTTTGAATCCGGAATAATCAGGTCATTTCCTAACGTTACCGTGAACTCCTCCTGCTTGCCTGCCTGTTTGTCATCAACGACTATGACAACTGCTGTCCATTTCTCGTTAACTTCCGGTGGGACAACAATTTTAAACACAGTTTTGGGGCCATCTCCTCCATGTCCCACTCCAGCAGCGGGTGTATCAATAATAGGTCCCCTTGGTTTTGGGCTTTCAGAGACAACCTGTTCATCCTGCTTCTGGCACGCCACAAGAGATAATAACAACATAAGAGACATAATAATTAACAGTGCTTTTTTCATAACCTGTCCTCCTGAATAATATATATATTTATTGTTTGAATGATATTGGAATGATTCATGTTTCTATCATACGTGTTACATCAATGGCGGAGAGGCAGGGATTCGAACCCTGGAACCCGGTTTCCCAAGTTAACCGCTTAGCAGGCGGTTGCCTTCAGCCACTCGGCCACCTCTCCTGAATATTTTCTGTATCTGAAAACACAGGCACAAACATCTGAAGTTCATGTCTGAGGAGCTGTTTTACCCATGAATATTACCTAATTATGCTTGATTTTGTAAACCTGTGAGGGTCTCTTATAATACTGGAAGAATAAGTGAATACGTCGGATAAAACGTTAACTTTATACCATCCCGTCTTCAAAGCATATAAACTTCAATAACATAAATTAGCATTGCTTTCATATGTAATACAGTGCACGAATTATTTATTAATAAGCTTTTTGATTGTCTTTTTAAGTTCTCCAAGGTCAGATGATTTAACTATGTATGCCTCAGATGCCCATACGGCGACGTCATCTCTGTAATCATACGCTGTTGACATGATGATCGGGATGTCAGGACGCTGTTCTTTCATTTTTCTTAAAAGACTTATGCCGTCTATATCAGGCATTAAAATATCCAGTGTAACAATATCAGGATTTTCTTTTTCAAACATTTCAAGTGCGTCTTTACCTGTGCTGGCGATCACAATATCGTATCCCTCCTCTTCGAGCTCTTCCTTATACAGTCTTTGGATGTTAGTATCATCATCAACTATTAGAAGCTTCATCGTTGTGTCTCCTTTCTCCATAATTTAATGATATGTATTTCTATTGTTTTGTGAATTAAACTTTTTATAGACATATGTCAGGATGACTCCAGAGGGAGAAAAATTTTAATAGCTGTTCCCCCGCCCCATTCACTATCCACGCTTATTTTTCCGTTATGTTCCTGAATAATTTTATGGGTCACGGCCAGACCCAGACCTGTTCCCTGAGATTTTGTCGTAAAAAAAGGATTAAATATGTTCTTAAGATCTGCCTCCTGTATCCCCTGTCCTGTATCTACCAGTTCAATGACGGCTTCATCATGTTCCTGCCATGTCCTGACAGTAAGAGTGCCATGGTCTGTTGCCTGTGCAGCATTGGTAAATATGTTAATGACGGCTTCTTTCATCTTATCAGGATCAATCACTGCAATGAGAGATGAATGGCAAAATTCTTTTATGATAACGTTCTTGTTTTCGTCCATGGTAGGCACTATGAAATCAGAAATTTCATTCATAAGCTCATTTATGTCCACTCTGCACTTGTTAATCCGAGCGGTCTTTACAAACCCGAGGATTTCCTTGAGAATATTCTCAAGCCTGCTTACCTCATTCACAATAATTTTTGCATACTCCTGTATATCACCTGAGAGTTTCTTCTCCAGCCGGCGGGCAAACCCCCCGATTGAAATAAGAGGATTGCGGATTTCATGGGCCACTCTTGCCGCCAATTCTCCCAGAGCAGCCATTCTTTCTGAATGTATTACTCTTTCCCTGAGGTCCCTGAGTTCTGTAATGTCGCGGGAAATATGGACCGTTCCGACAAAGTTTCCTGTTGAATCAAAAATGGGAGAGTTTGAAACGACAAACGTACCCCCGAGATGCGTGTCCTCGATCTCACCTACATGGGGCCTCTGTGTTTTCAGAGATTTATGGTGTGGACAGGCCTCCCATGGATGGGCTTTACCATGAAATATTTCATAACATTTCCTGCCTATAATCTCATGTTCAGGTTTTCCTATTTTATGAATGACTGCCTGATTGACGCGTTTAATGGTCTGTTCATGGTCAGTAAAGTAGACCATGTCTGACATGGATTCAAAGATGTTCTTCAATTCCGATCTTGCAAGAGAAACATTTTCAAAAAGCCGGGCATTTTCTATTGCAGAAGCAATATGGCTCGAAAATCCCATAAGGAACTGTAGATCCTCGTCCTTGATCGGTCTTCCCGTGAATAGATTGTCAACCCAGATAAGGCCGATTACCTTATCTCTTGAGATCAGGGGGACTATACCAAAAGATTCAGCGCCCAGCATCTGAATGAGATATGGTGATACGGAAGGTTCCGCTTTAGCATTATGAATATTGAATGGTTTTTTTTCATGTACACAGCGGCAGAGTATATCATCACCATCAAGGCTTATATTAAGACTTTGACTTAAGCTGTCAAGATGGGTGTCCATTGCAACAGGACCCTTTTCAATGTCTTCAATGATAGCGCCCAGGCTCTTCCCTTCCATTGAGAGCCAGATGTTTTTTGCTTCTTCAGGGCTTGCCGGCCCAACACCCATCTTGCCTTTTAACTGGTTTTCCGCCTTACCAACAAGAAACAGTACGGCCCTGTTAAATCCCAGTCCGTCACCCATGGTAACGACGGTAAGGACCATCTGAAGCAGTTTGTCCAGTTCAAGAGTGCTCCTGACAACTGAATTGATGAAAAATAATCTCGACAGTTCCTGATTTTTCCGGATCAGTTCTTTTTCAACCATCTTCTTTTCTGAAATATCCCTGGATATGCCGCTGATACCGCTTACGTTTCCGGCAGCATCTATAATTGGTGAAAGTGTCAGGCTTACTTCTATAAGTCTCCCATTTCTTGTCTGTCTTATGGTTTCAATGTTTCTCAGGGTTTCTTTCTGGCGAATTTTATCTATAAATGCCTTTTCCTCTTCTACAAGGAATGCCGGAATCATGGGCAGAAATGTGCCGATTACCTCATCTTCTTTAAATCCATATATATTTTCCGCCCCCCTATTCCACGACGTAATGTTGCCGTCGGTATCTGAAGTTATTATGGCATCTGCTGAATAATCAATAAGGCTCTTAAGGTAGTCCTTGGTTTGCGTTACTTCTTTTTCTTTTTCCAGTTCATTTTTGTAGAGGCGGGCATTTTCAATGGCTATGGAAGAAGCTGATGCAAACGTTATCAGGGAATTAAGATCACCTTCCGTAAACGTAGTCACACCCCACTCATCTTTTTTATCGTAAAGGGAGAGGGTCCCTGTTATTTTTTCTCCTATCGAAAGGGGAGCACAGATGACAGATGTGGCTTTTACCCCCAGTATGTGCAGGTTCTCATTCATTGCCGTACTTTTGTCTACCAGAAGAGGTTTGCCATTAAGGGCCACCTGGCCGGCGATTCCCTGACCGATAGCAAGGGGCCGTTCATGATTGATGCTGTCAGGTATTTTGTAAGACGCTTTCACCTTGAGATTCTCTCCCTCAACAAGTCTCAGGATGCAGCCTGAAACGTTAAATGCTTTAGATACTTCTTCACAAATATAAGGAAGAAGTTCATCAATATTTAATATGGATGTAACGGCCTGTCCGATTTCATGTATGACCCTGAGCTCATCAAGCTGGCTCTTTACATTTCTGTACAGTTCGGCATTCTGAATTGCCGAGCTGATGTTATGGGAAATAATGGTCAAGAGATTGATTTCATCCTGACCGTATATATATGGATCTTTGCTTTGCACCATTAATATCCCGATTGCCGCATTATCACGTATTACAGGAACGGCAAGCATGGACAGCATATCATTGGCTTCAGGACTGAAAGCATCCCTGATGTCAGGAGATTCTCTCAGGTCATTTACTACTACAGGCTGGAGATCGTTGAACATCCTGTTTATTATTTCACCTCTGTCAATGAGACAGAAAACATTGATCGATTCCCTTTCCATGTTTATTGCTGCCTGGACACAGATAACCTTCCTGTCCGGTTTAAAGATGCAGATGGAGCAGACATCCTTTCCAAGGGTGTTGGCAACGATAAGGGATATCGTGTCAAGTATCTCTCGTAATTCAAGGGCGGAGCTGGCGGTCTGTGCAACTTTGATCAGGACCTCTGACTCAGATGCTTTGTTTATGTGATGTCTGTTTTCTGTGGTTTCTGTCATTGTATTAACAGGGGAAACGTCCTGTTCTGTTTTTCATCGGTCTGCGTGTCTATTTATTTTTTTGTTTCCTTCCGGTTTTAGCAATTTTTATTAATATATATTGTTTTATATGTCTGCTTCTCTCATAAATTCAGCTGCCTCCTCAGGAGGGGTCGGGTTGATATAGAAACCTGACCCCCACTCGAATCCAGCTATCTTTGTAAGTTTTGGAAGGATCTCAATATGCCAGTGATAATAATTATTAGACTCATCATGAAACGGTGATGTGTGGACCATAAGATTATACGGAGGCATCTCCAGGACCTTGTCTATCTGCTTGAGCGTTTTTTGTAATATCTCAGCAAGCAGCGTGAAATTATTATGCAACAGAAAGCTGGATCCGTGCTTTTTGGGCAGGATCATGGTCTCAAATGGAGACCTTGGTGCAAAGGGTGCGAGGGCAATAAACTCATCATTTTCTGATATTATTCTTCTTTTATCAGTTGTTTCCTGATGTATGATGTCACAGAATATACACCTGTCCTTATATCCGAAGTATTGCTTTGCCTGATCAATCTCTTCCTGCACAAGCTGAGGAATAATGGGCAGGGCAATCAGCTGGGAATGACTGTGCTCAAGGGATGCCCCGGCTTCATCGCCTTCATTTTTAAATATCAGAACATATTTGAAGCGGTCATCCTGCCTCAGGTCTGTAATTCTCTGATGAAATGCCCAGAGTGTATCTTCAACAGATTTGAGGGGTAATGAAGACAGCGTCAGGTTGTGGTCAGGATTTTCAATTATGACTTCATGGGCCCCTACGCCGTTCATTTTGTCGTATATACCCTCACCGACCCTGTGTTCTTTCCCTTCTACATGGAGTGCCGGAAACTTGTTGGGCACCACTCTCAAAGTCCAGCCAGGAGTATCAGGTGCGCCCTTGTCCGGCCTGAAGGCAAGAATCTCAGGTGGAGTAGTACGTTCATTCCCTTCACAAAAAGCACAGAAACCACCTTTTTTTGGTGATATACGCATTCCGAAATCAGATGGCCGCTTCCCTCTTTCAATTGATATAATTACCCATCTGCCGGAAATGGGATCTTTCCTTAGTTCAGGCATGTAGACCTCCACGTCATGATATTTAAGTTAAAAAACATATGGGTCTGAAGCCACTGGGATAGTAACACCATATAAAAAATAATTTAATCCCCCATTACCTTATATGCAATAATGCAATTTTGTAAATATTATATCATTTATTAGGCTATAATTTTTTCATGAAATCCTCTTTCCATGTTCGGAAATTAAACGGCCCATTTGATGATCCTGTACTGTATGTCAGACTTGTCAGGGAAGGCAGGGCTCTTTTGTTTGATCTGGGATCTCCAGCCGGTCTCACCCCAAGAGATATACTGAAGATATCGGATATTTTTGTTTCCCATACCCACATGGATCATTTCATTGGATTTGATACCATCCTGCGTATCAGCCTGAAAAAAAGAGATCCATTAAGGATATACGGACCCAAAGGGATTATAGATTGTGTAGAGGGTAAGCTGAAAGGCTATACATGGAATATTATTGAAGGGTATCCGCTGAAGATACATGTTTTTGAAGTCGATGGAAAGGTCATGAGAAAGGCAGTGTTTTCTGCGGCACATGCCTTCCGACAAATGAAGCGGGGCGCTGAGCCATTTGATGGAATATTAATAAAAGATGGGTTTTTTTCTGTCACAGCCACTGAACTTGACCACCAGGTATCCTGTCTTGCTTTCAGTCTTGAGGAGGACTATCATATTAATATTGATAAATCCAGGCTTGTGAACATGAAACTGCCTGTTGGTCCCTGGCTGGGAGACCTCAAGAGGGCCATAAGGGAAGGCAGGACCGGCAGTATGTTCAATATAGAGGGCGAGACATATACCTATACTGATGTGCATCATGTGGCACGTATAGTGAGGGGACAAAAAATATCATATGTTGTTGATGCAGTGGGAAGTAAAGAAAATATGGATAAAATTATAAGCCTTGCAAAAGGGGCTGATGTTCTCTATATCGAAACGTTCTTTCTGGATACGGACAGGGCCAGGGAGCGTTATCATCTGACGGCGAAAGAGGCGGGCATCATAGCGCGTGAGGCTGGTGTGCGTACATTTGAGGCCTTGCATTTTTCAAAAAAGTATATGAACATTTCAGAACAGGTAATAGAGGAGGCAGTAAGAGAATTTAATAATAAAAAATAAAATATTATATTTGATATAATCTTACATAAAATGAAGGAGAATAATAATGAAAATTGAACTTGAAGGCAGCCTGCTTAAAATGATACCGGAAAATGACAGGGAAAAGACTGAGCTGAACCAGATGTGGACAATAATTATCGGCTGTGTAAGTGAGGGCAAAAAGCTGGTGCCCGTAGGCCAGTATCTTCCCGGTGTGAAAGAAGTGGCTGTATTTAACATAGAGTAGGGGCAATTCATGAATTGCCCCTACTATTCCACTTTTTCGAACTGGTCTTTTCCGGCCCCGCATATGGGACAGGCCCAATCATCAGGCAGTTGCTCAAAGGGTGTATTTTCAGGAACACCACTGTCAGGATCTCCGGCTGCAGGATCATAAATATATCCACATACAAGACATTTCCATTTTTCCATATTTCCTCCCTGGACGTATAAAGGTTTGGTTTCAATATTGTAGTGATTATAAAATAATTTTTTCAATATAACCAGACCTGCTGGAATTTGAAACGTAATAGTTACGTGATGAAAGAGCGTTTGAAAGGCAAATTGATGAAGATGAAAAATGCCATGTAGCCGTGATAAACTGAATACATGATTTATCTGAATAATAAAATTGTTACAAAGAATAAGGCCCTGATCTCTGTATTTGATCATGGTTTTTTGTATGGGGACGGCATTTATGAGACGTTACGGGTATATAAGGGCATTATTTTTAAATTTGATGAGCATATTGACAGACTTAACCGGTCGGCTGAGATGATCGGATTAACAATCCCCAAAGAACCGGATGAGATCAGAAAAGCAGTTTATAAGACCATCGCTGCCAACAGACAGAAAGAGGCGCTTGTCAGAATTACGATATCAAGAGGGGCAGGTCCGCTTGGCCTGGACCCTTCATTGTGTCCAAAACCGACGTTTGTCATTATATCAAACAAATTCCGACAGTACCCATCAGCATTTTACTCTAAGGGCATGAAGGTGTCTGTTGTGAAGACAAGGCGCAACTATGGACCTGCCCTTGATCCCAGGATAAAATCATTAAATTTTTTAAATAATGTGCTTGCAAAAATCGAGGCAAAAAAGAGCGGGTCTTATGAGGCGCTGATGCTGAATTATCAGGGCTATCTGGCAGAAGGAACAATCAGTAATGTTTTTTTTGTTAATAAAAAAAATGTGTTGTGTACTCCGTCTCTCAAGGTGGGAATTCTTGAAGGGATCACGCGCGGCATGATTTTAGACATTGCAGGGGAACTGGGACTGAACGTCAGGGAAGGATGTTTCAGGCGGAAGGATATGTATAATGCGCGGGAAGTTTTTATCACGAACACTTCGATGGAAGTAATGCCGGTGACCAGAGTAGACACCGTGAGCATCAGGGGAAAGGCCCGCAGCATTACTACCATTATACACAATCAATATAAGGAGAAGGTCTCAGAGTATATCGAGACGTATCATAACGGGTGAACCTCGCCAAAACAATAGATCATACGATGCTTGCTCCAGATGTAACGGAGCAGACCATCGTCAGATGTTGTGAAGCAGCAGTTACCTACGGTTTTTATTCAGTATGTATATACCCGTACTTTATTCATAAAGCCAGGGAAATCCTCCTGGGATCACATGTGAAAATCAGTTCAGTTGTAGGGTTTCCTTCTGGTGCGACCTTGCCAGAGGTCAAGATATATGAGGCGATTGAGGCGATTTTGAACGGGGCTGATGAACTTGATATTCTATTAAATATGTCTGCCTTAAAATCAGGAGACTGGCTGTCGGTGGCACGGGAGCTGGAAGGCATTATAGCAGCAACTCCGGAGGCAGTGCATAAAATCATTATCGAGACCTGTTATCTTGATCATGAAGAGAAGAAAAGGGCGTGTGATACAGTAATAACATCCGGAGCAGAGTTTATCAAGACGTCTACAGGGTTTGGTCCTGCCGGAGCTGATATAAAGGATATCAAATTACTGAAATCCATTGCAGGGGAACAGATCGGAATCAAGGCAAGCGGCGGGATAAGGACGTTAAAGGATGTAGTGGCATTTCTTGATGCAGGCGCTACCCGGATCGGGACAAGTTCTGGTGTAGAAATTATGAATGAGCTGGACGTATAACCAACATGACAGGATCAGACCATGAAAGTAAAGCTGGCTAAAACTGCGGGTTTCTGTATGGGTGTGCGGCGGGCGATGAATATTGTTCTGGATGCTGCCAATAAAAATAAAGGTGAGCTTTACACGTACGGTCCTCTCGTACATAATCCCCAGGCGGTACAGATGTTGAAAGATAAAGGGGTGTCAGTTATTACTGATGACTCTGTGTCTGATGCAACGGTAATCATCAGGGCCCATGGCGTACCTCCTGAAGAACGTCAGAAAATCAAGGATTCAGGAAACCTCGTATGCGATGCAACATGCCCGCACGTAGCCAAGGCCCACGCCATTATTAAAAGGGGAATCAACAAGGGGTATACGGCAATTATCATCGGAGACAAGGGACATGCCGAGGTCAATGGTCTGCTTGGGTATGCGGCAGGAAACGGGTATGTGGTTGAATCTGTATCTGACCTTAATGAACTGCCCGAGCTTGAAAAGGCCTGCATTGTTGCACAGACCACCCAGGACAGAAAGAACTTTGATGATATCGTGGCAGCTGTCAGAAAAAAAGTTCCTGATGTACAGGTATATGACACCATATGTGATTCAACGAACATGAGACAGAAAGAAGTACGGGAGCTTGCGCAGGATGTTGATGCCATGGTCATTGTGGGAGGCAAAAACAGTGCCAATACCCAGAGGCTGCATGAAATATCACAATCAACAGGAGTGCCCTCGTTTCATATAGAGGGAGAAGATGAACTGGAGCAGCTGGGCCTTGAGCAGTTTGAAAATATTGGTGTTATGGCAGGGGCTTCTACACCGAACTGGGTCATCAACAAGGTCATTGAAAGAATAAAGGTTCTTTTGAAAATGAGACGGCATAAATTATTGAGTTTTCTGGAGAGTGCAGGGGATTTAATAATCGGAAGCAGTCTTTACCTGAGTCTGGGTGCTGTAAGTCTGGGATATGCAAGCCTGGTCTTTCAGGGAATCAGACCGTCAACAACAACATTAGCAATAATATTTCTGTATATCTTCAGCGTCCATATATTCAACAGGTACACAGAAAAGGCTGAAGGAGAATTTTATGACTCAATCAGATCGCGGTTGTTTAAGACCTATGGCAGGGGATTTATGGTCATGGCAATCATTGCATCACTTATTTCCCTGTACCTTTCCTTTGTAATCGGGTGGAGAGACTTTGTGCTGCTTCTGTTCTCGTATATGATGGGAATTATTTACAGCCTGAGAATAGTGCCTGAGAGGCTGCACCATATTACCGAATATAAGCGGCTTAAGGACTTTCCCGGCTCAAAGGATGTTTTTGTTGCCCTTGCATGGGCATGGGTCATTGTGCTGATTCCCCGCCTGCACCAGGATACCTTTTTTACCTATGAGTCCCTGTCTGTCATGGCCTTTATCACTGCGACAGTATTTATACGGTCAGTAATATTTGATGTTGTCGGCATCGAGGGTGACAGGATAGTAGGCAGAGAGACTATTCCCATTCTTATAGGGCCCAAACGCACAGAGATGATGCTTCTTATTATAACAATGATCATCGGAATTTATATGGTGCTGTCAGCATTCTTTGGTCTTGTACCTGCGCTCGCGTACTATTTTGTTTTATCGCCAGTTTTAATGGTGACATGCCTCTATATTATTCAAAAGAGACGCATGCAGGTGAACAGGGTATTTGAGGTGATAATAGACAGTCTGTTTATCCTGCTTGGCTTTGTTGCTTATGCATGGCAGGTTATCTGATATAATGGTTTGTAACGATGAACGATAATCATGAAGTAATTGATATCATTTTGTATGTTAAGAGTCTATTGTACTGCGGAAGAAATCTGTCAATTTATCATACATAAAAGGAGATAGCAATGGGAAAAAAAGCGGTCAAAAAGCGTGTGGCAAACAAACCGGTTGATGATGACCTTTACAGGGATATTGTTCTTACGACGAATACCCTGATATGGCGTACTGATACAGAGGGGAGGCTGACATTTCTCAGTCCGTCCTGGAGCAGGGGGTATGGGTATGATGAAGCAGGCATGCTTGGTAAACCGTTATCAGATTTCTTAATGTCCCAGGCCGCAGAGCACTATATTAATGCATTCAGAAACTGTCTTATCGGCGGGTCCGTAACAGGACTGGAAACAACTTTTTTATCAAAGAAGGGTGAAGAAATTGACCTGGCCATGAATTTGGTTCCTATTTATGAGGCAGAAGATATTGTCGGAACCCAGGGCAGCGCGTTTGATGTGACCGAGCAAAAACATGCGGATGAAATGCTTCAGTATATAAGCGCAAAGGACGAACTCACCGGTCTTTATAACCTGCACACGTTTATGAGCATGACCGAGCAGCAGATCAAGTCAGCGCAGCGTGAAAAAAAGGCCATGCTGATTATTTATGCCGGAGTTGATGGCATGGAGGCAATTAATGAAATGCAGGGCCGTGAATCAGGTGATAATGTACTGGTGGATGTTGCTGATATGTTGAGAAAGACGTTTCGCGAGGCTGATATACTTGCCCGGTCCGGAGGAGACGAGTTTGTCATCTCAACTCTTATTTCATCCAAAGACCACGATACACTTATTATGGACAGATTAAATGCCGGGATTGAAGAGTACAATGAGGGCAAGGGGGACGATGATATACTGTTATCAGTAAGTTTTGGTGCTGCCTTTTATGATCCTGAGGATCCCGGTTCAATCAATGATGTTCTGTCCCGGGCAGATGAAAACATGCATGATGTCAAGGATAGCAAAAGGGATTAGGCAGGGGGGGTAAAAAGTCTGATCTTTAGCAGGTTAGTGGGCGGCTATTCTCTCGAATATTTCCTGAAAACCAGTACAGCGTTAACTCCGCCAAAGCCGAATGAATGTGATAATGCCGTATGAATGTCTTTCCTGACGGGCTGTGCAGCAATATTAAGTGTACATTCAGGATCAGGGTTGTCATGATTTATCGTAGGGGTTATTGTTCCCTTATATATGGACAGTGAAGTAATTGCTGCTTCAACAGCACCTGCAGCACCCAGCATATGTCCAAACAGGGACTTGCAGGAGCTTACATATATGTTGCCTGTTAATTTGCCAAAGACGTTTCTGATAGCTTTTGACTCTGCTTTGTCTCCCAGGGGAGTTGATGTGGCATGGGCGTTAATGTAGTCAACAGCATTAATATCTATGTTTGCGTCTTTCAGGGCATTTTGTATAGCCATGGCCTCCCCACTGCTGTCAGGTTTGGTTTGATGGAATGCATCTGAAGATGTCCCGTAACCGATAATTTCAGCATAAATCCCGGCTTTTCTTTTTGCTGCACTCTCTAACTCTTCCAGTACGAGCACTCCAGCGCCCTCGGATATAACAAAACCATCCCTGTCCGCATCAAAGGGTCTACTTGCTTTTTCAGGGTCCTGGTTACGAACAGATAAGGACCCTGAAGAGCCATAACCTCCGACCGCCAGTCTGCACAGAGGAGCGTCTGTCCCGCCGGCAAGTATCAGGTCAGCCCTTCCGGACCTGATCATGCTCAGTGCCTCGCCTATTGCATTCGTACCTGATGCACAGGCAGTTGAGATCCCGAGCGAAGGCCCTTTTATTCCTAACCTCATAGAAACATATGAGGAAGCCATATTTATTGTACTTGAAGACATCAAATATGCCGAGAACGGTCTTTTGTCTGAAATATGTTTTTCAAGGGCCTTTTCAATGCTGATTATTCCCCCCCTGCCTGACCCGATGATAACGCCAGCTTTTTCGAGTAACGCTTGACGCGTGACGTGTGACGAGTCCAATGAGATTAAGCCTGCATCCTCACTGGCCATTAAAGCAGCGGACGCTGCATAATGGACAAAGGGATCAAGCCTTAACATATCTTTTTTCGGCATAAAGACTTCAGGGGAAAATTGCTTTAGCTCACCGGCAATCTGTGACGGAAGACCGGCAGGATCGAAGCGTGATATCCGGGATATCCCTGATTTCCCACCCATTAAACCGTCCCATGTAGATTGTATGCTATTGCCTAAAGGGGTCACAGCTCCCAGCCCTGTTATGACAACTCTTCTCATAGATGATTATATTAGCATATGAAGAAATGCGAGGTAAGAGGTAAGAAGTGGGAATAGATAATTTTTTATTCTCCGGTTATTATACGTACATGAATAACGATAATGATGCTGCCTCAAAATTTGGCGAAGGATTTAACTGATCTCAGGCATTGCTTGCAGCTTATGGAACTGAGCTGGGACTTGATGAAAAAACTGCCATAAAAATGGGATGCGCCTTTGGCGGAGGCATGGGATTGACAGGGAACACATGTGGAGCGGTTACAGGCGCTGTTTTGGTAATCAGTCTGAAGCATGGCGCTGATAACAGGGAAGACAGTGATGCCAAAAAAAGGGTGTATGCATTGACAGAAGCATTTATTAATGAATTCCAGTCCCGCAATAAATCAATTCTTTGTTGTGACCTGCTGGGATTTAATATTAAATCTAATGATAATCCGGAGAAAGAAGAAATAATATCAAAGCGATGCACTGAATTTATCGCAGCGGCTTCAGAAATCCTTGATGAGGTATTAAGGGGGGAGCATGACAAAAAAATCAGGTAACACGACCAATAGGCTTACGCATCTGGACAGTAAAGGAAAAGCATCCATGGTCGATGTGGGCAGTAAATCATCGACTCTTCGTGAGGCAATTGCAACCGGGGCAGTTTATCTGGAGAAAGAAACAATCAGGCTTATCTCAAGCAATGGTATTGCCAAGGGGAATGTCTTTGAGACCGCCAGGCTTGCAGGGATCATGGCGGCAAAGAAAACTGCTGAATTTATACCCCTGTGTCATCAACTGAATTTAACCTCTGTTTCTGTTGAATTTATAATCGATAACAAAAAGAATAAAGTAAATATAGAAGCAAAGGCAAAATGCAGAGGGCAGACCGGGGTAGAGATGGAGGCCCTCACCGCTGTATCAGTGTCTGCCCTTACGATGTATGATATGTGCAAGGCCGTTGACAGGGGTATGATTATCTCAGATATTAAACTCATGGAAAAACGCGGCGGTAAAAGCGGGAAGTGGAAGAGGAAAAAGTCAAAAGACAGCAGTTAGTAGTCAGGAGACAGTAAAAAAAAGCAGATCAAAACGTATTATTTATTACTGATTACTCATAACGATTCACTAGAGTTTGTCCATGAATTGCCATTTTTATTTTTGTCATACCCGAGGTCAGTAGTCGGGTATCCAGACTTATCCCCGAAAAGCGGGGAATTATAGATGATCTGGGTTCCGGTTTCCATGGGAAATCCCGGATTCCCGATTAAGGATGTTGGGAATGACAGACATGAAAACCGAGTTTATAGACAGACGCTAATCAGTTTGATCTCCGTCCTTATCCTCAGATTTTAATCTGGTTCTCAGATTCTTTAATGAGTCGTGAAGTATAGATTGCTCATTTCTATATTTTTCCTGCATAAGCATGATCTTCTGCTCTTTATTTATCAGTTCCTGTTTCAACATGAATGCATATAGCGTAACGACAAATAGTCCCGAACATAATAAGACAATTATCAACTTGACTATGAACGGGGTTCTCACCATTTCCCTGATCTCTATATCACGCTCAAGCGGGGTCTTGTCTGACATTTTATTTGTGCCTCCTTACTTCAAAGCGATATAACTCGATATCTTCACCCATCTGAATACCAGCCTTGGCAGAGGCGATATTAATCTGATCATCAACTGAATCAACTCCATCTAGGTCGGGCAGAAGCAGTCCCTTTCTGGTTCCGCTTACTACAATGATTCCATATTTTTGCGGGTCCAGTTCTTCTTTATTCTGCACTTTTTCAGGGGTTGTAAGGACATCAACTGAATATTCCAGGTCATCAAGTTCATCAGATCGTACAGAAGGAAACCTCGGGTCTCTGGTTGCTGCGCTTAAGGCATTTTGAATAACCTCTTCAGCTACATTGTCCGTGGTCGGCTGAAACGTCCCTATACAGCCTCTTAACTCCCCTTTTTTCTTGATAGAAACAAACGTCCCGGCTCTTTTTTTCATTTCATCAGGAAGGGGGCTGGGTCTCTCCATCGTCTTTCCATCAAGGGTAAACGTTTCGATTGTGTCTTTTGCCAGTTTAACAAGTGCATGCATGATATTAAATGAAAAATTTAAAATAAAAATTTAAAATTATTGACCATTAATTAGAGTCTATGTATAGACTCAGTTTGTCTGTCATTCCGGCAATCTTTAAGCCGGAATCCAGTTTTTAACTTATTACTGTCTACTGCCTACTATCTACTGACTACTGCCTTTTCACTTCTTCCTCGTCACCACATAGTCGGCAATCGTAAGAAGCGCTTGTTTTGCCGTAGAATCTTCAAAACGATCAAGCTCTGCCTTTGCATCATTTAGAAGCTCTTTTGCTTTATTAAATGATTTTTCTATAGTGTTGTGTTTGTGGAAAAGGTGAAGTACATAGGCAAGGTCTGTCTCGGTCAGGGTATCTGATTTCAGGATTTTCACGATCTCCTCTGTTTCTTCAGCACCTGCATCCTGGAGGAGATAAATTAAGGGGAGAGTAATTTTCCCCTCTTCAAGGTCCTTGCCGAGGCTCTTGCCCAGTTTCTTTTCTTCAGCCATATAGTCCAGGATATCATCCGCCATCTGAAAGGCATACCCGAACTTCAGTCCAAATGAAGCAAGGGCATTTTCCTGTTCCTGAGAAGCATTTCCCAGTACGGCACCGCCCTTGCAGGCCGCAGACATTAAGATGGCTGTTTTGCCCCGGATGATTTTCATGTAATCATCCATTGTCATATCTATGCTGCCCTTTTTGCTGAGCTGTACAAGCTCTCCTTCACTCATTTTTGCCGTGGCATTGCATAGGGCATCCATAATCGTCTGTTTCTTCAGAAGGTTGGCCAGGCGCAGGGCATTTGCATAGAGAAAATCACCAACCAGGACAACCAGCTGGTTTCCATACAATGAATGCGCAGAAGGTTTCCCTCTTCGTATGTCTGCACCATCCACTACATCATCATGAATCAGGGAGGCAGTATGGATGAATTCAACACTGCATGCAAGGGTGCTGACACTGTCACCGTTAGCATTAAACAGTTTTGAGCTGAGAATGGAAAGGAACGGCCTTATGCGTTTTCCCCCGCTCGAAAGCAGGTGGTTGCCGACCATGGAAATAGCAGGAGCAACTTTACCCAGGGCTTCATTGATCTTTGCTTCAGCCTGCTCCAGGTCAGATTTATAATGTTCCCAGATTTCGTTGATAGTCAATTGTTTCACGAAAAGTTATACGTTATATGTTATGAGTTAATCGTTCTGAGTTGTGAGTTTTCAGATTTATTTATATATTGTAAGCACTTGCTTTCTAATAACAATTAACTATTAACGAATAACGGTCTTTCATTCTGCTTTCATCATAATGGATTCCAGATCAGTGCCCTCTTCATTGAGCTTATGCAGATCTCCAGTTCTGAAGACCCCCTTCTCTGTGATAATGCCTGTCACAAATTTTGCAGGCGTAACATCAAAGGCGATATTTCTAACTTTAACTCCTTCTGGCGCTATCTGGCATCCGAATATATTTGTGACTTCCTCAGGGCCCCGCTCCTCAATAGGGATAAGATCACCTGTCGGGATTGAGAAGTCAATGCTGCTTAACGGGGCGGCCACATAAAAGGGAACATTGTGTTCCTTACAGAGAACAGCAAGGGGATACGTACCGATCTTGTTCGCAACTTCTCCGTTTGCCACTGTCCTGTCTGTTCCTACTATGGCCAGGTTTATTTCACCTTTTTGTAAGAGAGCTCCGGCAGTGTTGTCAGGAATAAGAGTAACAGGAATGCTGTCCTGCATAAGTTCCCATGAGGTGAGACGGGCGCCCTGAAGGACCGGCCTTGTCTCATCAGCTATGACCTGGATGTTTTTCCCCTGTTCCACAGCCACTCTGATAGGTCCGGTGGCTGTGCCGTATCCGCCGGTTGCAAGAGAACCTGCGTTGCAGTGGGTGATGACGGTATCACCGTCTTTAATAAATTGAGAACCCCACTTGCCAATGGTTTTATTTATTTCAATGTCCTGCTCAAGCACCCTGTTTGCTTCTTCTGTAAGGAAGGATTTGAGGGCATCTACTGATTCTTCTTTTCTCTCTTCCAGCAGCTTTCTGGTCCTGTCCACAGCCCACTGTATGTTAACGGCTGTAGGCCGGGTCTCCAGAAGGGTCTGGTACACCGGTTCCAGTCCCTTGATAAATTCATCATAACTGCCCGCCTTTAATTCAGCTGCTCCAATGGCTATCCCCATGGATGATGCAATCCCTATTGCCGGGGCTCCCCTGATCCAGAGGTCCTTAATGCCCTTGGCCACCATTAGATAATCTTTGCAGTCAACATACACAACTTCCCTGGGCAGCTTTGTCTGATCCAGCATCTTTACCACGCCATTCACAAGCTCAATTGTCTTAACCATGTTTCTCCAAGTTTAAAAAATTATACGTTATTTGTTAATAGTTATCAGAGAAAACGTTCGCAATCTCAGGATTAATAGTATATACCAATAACGAATAACAAATAACAATTAACCTTTATTCACCCTGCATTAAATTAGGTACTATAGTCATTGCAATGAGAGTTATTGTCAGCACAATGAGAATAATCACTGTTGCCCATGAAATATAATTGTGAGTTTTAGAGTTCACATACTCACCCATGACTTTATTATTATTCACGAGAGACAATGCAAAAACAAGTACAAACGGTAAAAGGATTCCGTTCAGCACGGATGAAAGGATCATCAAAAGTACCAGAGGTGCCCCGGGAATCAGCACCAGCAGTGATGAAATAACTATCAGTGCGGTATATATCCACATAAACTGCGGGGCCTCTTTAAAGGTCTTGTTAATTCCGGCCTCCCACCCCATTGCTTCACAAATGTAATAGGCTGTTGCTAGCGGGACTATGATTGCTCCCAGAATAGATGCATTGGCCAGGCTGATACCGAAAAAGACCGAGGCATACTGGCCTACAAAAGGGGTCAATGCATATGCAGCCTCATTGGCCTCGTTTATCCTGATCCCATTGGGAAACAGGGTGGTTGCGCATGTAACGATGATAAAAAAGGCGATGATGTTTGTAATGAAACATCCGGAGATAACATCGAGTTTGGAGTATTTATAATCTTCTTTCTTAATCCCTTTTTCAGCAATTGAGGACTGAAGATAAAACTGCATCCAGGGAGTTATGGTTGTCCCGATAATGGCGATGCTCAGCATAATAAATTCAGACTCAATTTTTACTTTGGGAACGAACGTGCTGTGAAATACCTCACTCCAATCAGGTTTTGCCATGAATCCGGAGAAAACATATCCAAAATAAAGCAGGCATGCTATCAGCAGAACACTTTCAACTACCCGGTAACTGCCTTTGGTAACGAGTATCCATATGAGAAATGCGCCAACAGGCACCATGATATATTTGCTCAGGCCGAAAA
>CAMYJJ010000023.1 GCA_947258735.1 Thermodesulfovibrionia bacterium
CTGGAGCATTTCACAAGGAATACCTTTAAATTAATAGCTTTTTTTTCTAAGGGTCAGGCGGTTTATACCGAGAATACGTGCGGCCTCCGACTGGAAGAACTGGCATGTACGGCATCTCTTCTCCTCCGTGAGACACTGGCATTTGACCTCACGGATGATGGTCATCTGGGTCTTTATCTGCTCACGCGTGATGAATCCCCAGGTAAGAACGAAACACGCACTGCCCGTGAAATTTTCTTAACAGCAGGTACGGGGTAACAGGTAATGGGAAAAACTGCTTAAACCGCTTGATCCGTTTGAACAGCTTGAACCGCCTCCCCCCACTTCCTGTCACTCCTGCATAACTCCGTTGTGACGGTGTTATACTATTTCCCTTATGGCTGATTATCGGGTGAAAACAGAGCGCAGGCTTATTGAGTATCTGACAGATATCGGGTATACACGGACAAAAGTTAAGCAGTTGATGAGACACAGGGCCCTTGAGGTAAATGGAAAGGCAGCACAGGGCTTCGATCATCTTTTGTGTAAGGGAGATACGATTTCAGTCAGGAAAGATAAGAACCAGTCAAAAGTGGTTTTATCCCCGGGGATCAAAATTATTTTTGAGGACGATGATCTCATTGTTATAGAAAAGCCTGCAGGCCTGCTTACTATCGCCACTGAAACAGAAAAGACAAAGACCGCCTATTACCAGTTGAATGAATTGCTCAAACTGCGGAACCCACGGACAGGGGAGAGGACATTCATAGTGCACCGGCTGGACCGGGACACGTCAGGCCTGATCATGTTTGCAAAGAATGAGAAGGTGAAAAGGACACTTCAGAAAGGCTGGAAAGACGTTGAGAAACGGTATTACGCGCTTGTTGAGGGTACGCCCGGGAAAAAAGAGGATGTTATACAGAGCCGGCTGAGTGAGTCAAAGTCTCTTAAGGTCTTCATCGACCGCCGTTCGGACGAGGCAAAACTCTCAAAAACAAAATACCGGGTCGTCAGGACCGGGCGTGAGTATTCCCTTCTCGATATACTCCTTGAAACCGGACGGAAAAACCAGATACGCGTCCATCTTTCGGACATCGGCCATCCTGTTGCCGGAGATAAAAAATACGGGGCCAGGACAAACCCGCTCGGCAGACTCGGGCTGCATGCATATCTTCTTATGTTTAAACACCCGGTGAGCGGGGCTCCATTGCGTTTCGAGAGTAAATTGCCGCGCAGGTTCGACACAGGACTGCGACGTTAGCCTAAACCTGATTCCCGTACTGCAACTTAAAATTGGCAGTGTCATGTATGCATCCTTCATGAACATCTAAATATGTACAGGCTGTTGCTCAAACCACGTATTGTCACCCTGAACTTGTTTCAGGGTCTCATAACCTCTAACTATCCATAGATTCTGAAACAAGTTCAGGATGACAGTTATTAGTATTATGTATTTGGGCAACAACCTGTGTAGTTTGGACACCATCCGCTACGGCTTAACATAAGCATACCCATCGGATTGTAACTTTATAATGGCAGTAATGCCTGCGGGAACCGTCGTGATAAAAGAAGAAAGGTCATCTTCATTAATACAGGAATCGCCTGATGAACACATCTTTCTTAAAGAGTTTCTGCAGGCCAGAAACCTGACACCTCTTTCAGATAGTTCTTTCATTACAGATAGCTTATTATCATTACCATAGGCATTTACCGAGGGACCATTCGCAAGGACGACGGCATCAACAGCGTCTTCTCCCGCATCCTTCAGGAGATTTATAATATTCCCGAGGGCTGTATCCCATTTCTCGAGTTCATTAATATGGAATAAAACTTTTAGTTGTTTCATGCAGGCTGTCCTGAAAAGATGTTATTCAATATAGTATCCAATGAAGCTGTTTTACTAAATTTTAACATTAAATTAGGTGGTGGGATAGTAGAAGATAAAAGAAAACGACGAATATCGAATTACGATTTACAAAGCAAAAAAAGTTCGTCATTCGTCATTTTCCGTTCATTCTCCTATCAACCGATAAAGATTGTAAATCCTTGCATTCCTGTATAATTACAGGAATCTTTAGAGGTCATAATTGTTCAGACAAATTATTATATTTCCATCAAGAAATCTTAAATATGTTCTCCCTATCGTCATTATTGCCGGTTTAATAACAGGATACATTATCAACACCGGACCGCTTAAACGGTTCATGCTGCCCGTTATTATCAGTGCAATTTACCCTTCCATGATAGGCTTCCGACTTAAGGACCTGGCGGTGTCAGGTGAAAAAAAGATACTGCTGTTTAATCTCCTGTTTAATTTAATCGTGGTTCCATCTGCTGCGTATACCGCTGCCTCGCTGTTTCTTCAGCAGAACCCTGAAATGTTTGCCGGGCTTATTATCATATCCGTCGTACCCGGAGGCACGATGATTATTGCCTTTAGCATGATTTTTGGAGGCAATGTGAAAGCTGCGGTAAAGCTTACCACTCTCAGCCTTATTACGGGATCGTTCCTTGCGCCGGTCTACCTTTATTTTCTGGTCGGAAAATATGTTCCTGTAGATATCATAAGTGTATTTAAGAATATAGCTTTTGTTGTCTTCCTTCCCATGATAATGGGGATGCTTACCTATCATGCACTGATGAAAAAGTGCACCGTGGATGAGTTTAATGTGCGGATAAAGCCTCTGCTGCCCGGCTTCAGTTCCTGGGGGCTTGTCTATATTATCTTTACCAGTATCAGCCTGAAGTCACAAATGATCATTGCATATCCGGGACTTCTCTTGAAAGGCCTGACAGCTCTCATGCTGTTTTACATCCTGATGTACGTGATTATCATTATTACAGCAAAAAAAATGTTCACCGAGGAAGACGGGATCACGTTTCTCCTCAGCCTGGTCTTAAGAAACCTCGCCATCTCCATCGGCCTTGCAGCCGCGGCATTCGGGCCCCAGACGACCATGATGGTTGCCCTTGCATTTCTCATCCAGCAGCAGGCTGCTGTGTGGTTTGCCAGTCTGAATAAAAAGTATGGGATTTTACGGAATGTACACCGCTAGAACTGTTTAAACTGCTTGAACCGTTTGAACGGTTTGACCGCTCAATCTGTTTAAACATTATTTCTGTTTTTTCGGACGTTGTCCATTATCTGAGCGTATCAAATTGAAAAATAGACAGTTGTGTTAGAGAATAAACATATGCAATCGAAAGCCGGAAGCGTACAGGAATATTTAAATGAAGTTCCGGACGATCGGAAAAAATACTTCAATCAGCTTAGGGATATAATATTGGAAAATTTACCGGAAGGTTTTCAGGAAGAAATGAGTTACGGGATGATTGGCTATGTTGTTCCGCATAACATATATCCGGATGGCTACCATTCTTCCCCTGATCTGCCATTGCCATTTGTGAATATCGCGTCCCAGAAAAACCATATCGCTCTTTATCATATGGGCCTGTATGCGAGTCCGGACATGCTGGACTGGTTTGTAAAAGAATATGCAAAACAGGGCAGTTCAAAACTGGATATGGGAAAAAGCTGAATACGCTTTAAATAACCGGAGCAGATACCTTTCAAGTTAATCGGACAGTTAATGAGGAAAATGACGGTAAAAAAGTGGATTGCCCTTTACGAGGAAAAGATTAAAAGGTAGTTGCTTAACGATGAACAACAGGTAAGGGGAAAAGGAACAGTTCCAGCAGTTTCAAGTGTTCGACCGGTTACCCTCAATCCTTCTTTGCCAAAACCTGCTATTATATCGTTACCTTTTTCCGTATAAGAACTATATGAATTTTATCTACATAGAAAGCAGTGCTGAACTCCGGCTCTACCTGAAGGAGTTTGATGATAAGGCGCAGCATGTTATTGCACTGGACATAGAAGCTGAATCAAACCTGCATGCGTATGGAGAAAAACTATGCCTGACACAAATCTTTGATGGCATAAACAGTATCATCATTGATCCGTTCAAAATAAGTAACGATGCTCTTAAACGTCTCTTTGAAAATCCAAGAGTGCTTAAAGTAATGTATGATGCGGGGAGTGATTTATCGTTACTGAAAAACACTGCCGGGATAGACATAAAATCAATACTGGATTTGAGGCCGGCTACGGAGCTTCTTGATTATGAAAAGAAAGACCTTCATTCGGTCATTGCATTTGAACTTGGCATCTATCTGGAAAACAAAAGGAAGTTCCAGCGATATAACTGGTTAAACAGACCTGTGTCTGAAGAGGCAATAGATTATGCCCTTAATGATGTCATACATCTGATTGCATTGAAAGATGTTCTGTTGGCAAAACTGTACGCAAAAAAGTTGTTTGAGCCGTTTTTTCTCAAAAATGTACAGATCCAGAACAAGGATTACACGAGGGACCCGGAAGACAAATACAGAAAGATCAGCGGATATAGCAGGCTGCCAGGCGATAAAAAGCCGGTTTTCAGAAAAGTCTTTGATATCAGGGAAAAATATGCAAAACAGCTTAACATGCCTCCTCATAAAATAATTCCCAAGGCTGATGTAATCAAAATCATAAAAGATCCTGGATTTATTGACGGGATGCGTTTTATAAAGAGAATACACAATGATATAATTCAGAAGATAGTACATGAACTGAGAAAAGCGGTTAAAGCAGGGTGAACGGGGTAAACAGTTTTAGCGGCTTGAACTGCTTGAACGGTTTAACAGATCAAGCTGCTGGATCGGTGTTATATCGATACTTTTTGCATAGAGTATAAAGAAGGGCACGTCGCGACGTGCCCCTTCATTTTTTTATAAATATATTAATTAATTTTTTGTTTCAGCCATTTCCGGCACTTTGGAAATGACCTTTTTACGTCCCATGACATATTCATCAATTGCCCGTGCTGCGCGTTTGCCGGCACCCATGGCGCTGATGACCGTTGCTGCGCCGGTTGCAATATCACCGCCTGCAAAGATACCCGGCAGGTTTGTCCTTCCCTCATTATCTACCTCAATATAACCGGCACCCCAGAGCTTGAGACCCTTGACTGATTTGGTAAGGATAGGATTCGATGCCTGACCGATTGCCATGAGCACCTGATCAACTTCAAGGATAAAATCTTTTCCTGAACACTCCGGCCGTCTTCTTCCTGAAGCATCGAGATCACACATCTTCATGGCATCACACTTTATGGCTTTTACATACCCGCGTTCATCCCCGATGATCTCCTTTGGGCTGGACAGGAACAGGAGTTCAATGCCCTCTTCATGTGCATGTTCCACTTCTTCAAGACGGGCCGGCATCTCTGCCCGCGTTCTTCTATACACAATGTATACCTTTTCAGCCCCAAGTCTTGCTGCTGTTCGGGCAGCATCCATGGCTACATTTCCTGCTCCTACAACGGCAACATGTTTTCCTCTCTTTACCGGGGTATCATATTTAGGGAACTGGTTGGCCTTCATCAGGTTTACCCTCGTGAGATATTCAGATGCAAAGTAAACATTGTTCAGATTCTCACCCGGGATATTCATGTATCTGGGTGATCCTGCTCCAACCCCTACAAATACCGCCCTGTACCCTTCTTCAAAGAGCTCATCAACCGTCTGTGTCCTTCCGATAATCCAGTTAAGCTTGATATCAACGCCAATGCTTTTAACATACTCCACTTCCCTGTCAATGATCTTCTGCGGAAGCCTGAACTCGGGTATACCGTACGTAAGCACACCACCTGCTTCATGCAGGGCCTCGAATATTGTTATCTCATATCCATGTCTTGCCAGGTCTGCGGCTACGGTCAGCCCTGCAGGGCCGGCGCCAATGACCGCCACTTTGTGGCCATTTGGTTCCGACATCATTGTCTCTTGAAACAGCCCTTTTTTCATTTCGTAATCCGCAACAAACCGTTCCAGCGCGCCTATGGATATGGCGGTCTTCTTTTTTCCAAGGACACACTTCCCCTGACACTGGTTCTCCTGCGGGCATACCCTGCCGCAGATCGCAGGAAGCATATTGTATTTTCTTATAATCGTAAGTGCACCGGTGATGTCCTCATCCCTGATGGCAGAGATAAAGGCAGGGATATTGATTTCCACAGGACAGCCCGTAACACACAGCGGCTTTTTGCACTGTATGCAGCGTTTGGCTTCCTTGATGGCCTGTTTCTCAGTCAGGCCAAGCGCAACTTCCTTGAAATCGTGTTTTCTCTTTTTTGGATCTCGTGATCTCATTTTAAAAACCGTGATCAGTGACGCGTGACGGGAAAAAACTTGTTACCCGCTACGCGTCACCCGTTACTGCCTTTACACTTTCCCTTACATTTTTTCTTCTTAAACTTATCCCGTGATTCTATTTCTTCGTCTTTATAGAAATTCAGCCTTTGGGCGATTTCTTCAAAATCAACATCATGGGCGTCAAATTCGGGTCCGTCAACACACGCGAATTTGGTTTTGCCTGCTATACTGACCCTGCATGCACCGCACATGCCCGTGCCCTCTACCATGACCGGGTTGAGACTCACATAGGTCTTGATTTTATGAGGTCTTGTCAGTTCGGCAACAGCCTGCATCATCCTTATGGGGCCTACTGCAAGGACAACATCGATCTTTGAACTGTCTGCAACCTCTTTTAATGCTTCAGTGACCAGTCCCTTTTTACCCGAACTCCCGTCATCTGTTATAAGAATGGTTTCATCCGCATATTCAGCAAATCTGTCTTCCCAGACCAGCAGTTCTTTATTACGTGCACCGAGGATGACCGTTACCCTGTTCTTTTTTTCCTTTAATGCCTTCAGGATGGGGAAGAGTGTGGCTGATCCTATGCCTCCGCCCACAAGCACGGCATGACCATATTTCTTTACCGGGGTATCATGTCCAAGAGGTCCTGCAATGTCCCTTATGGATCTGCCCTTTCTGAGAGTGCCAAGCTCTTCTGTTGTTTTGCCGATTTTCTGGAACAGAAGGGTGATGGTGCCCTTATCAAGGTCTGAATCAGCAATGGTCAGGGGTATCCGCTCTCCTTTTTCATGAATGCGAAGGACAATGAAATTCCCTGCCTTTGCATGTCGCGCGATATAGGGAGCATCTACAATAAGTGCATCGACCTGGGGCGCTACCGTTTCTTTATGTAGGACTTTATACATTTATGGACTTAATTTACTTTTTTGAGCTATACAGGAACAAAAAGTATGAAGTAAAATTCAGCTTCCCATTATATCAGAAATAGCAAATGAAAATCATTCAAGTGGTCAAAATAAGATAATAATAGTATATATAGAACATTGCAGGCCATTTCCCATATGTGCCTGAATGATGCAATGATGCATATATATGGATGTAACTATACGGAGTTTCTTGATTTTTTAACGTGTATTAAGGAAAATAGAGGGGACATTTTCAGTTTTGTTTCATATGTATGTAATAATGTCTCTGATGTAGAGGAAGAAATGAGATGATTGACAATAAAATGGAAAAAGAGTGCGGGAAGGTCCTTAAAAAATACAAGAGGGAAGAAGGGAGTGTCATCTCGGTCCTTCAGGACCTCCAGAAAAAGTTCGGTCATGTGCCTCGAGAAGCGGTATACTGGTTTTCAGACAAGCTGAATATCCCTGCAAGCGCTTTTTTCGGTGTTGCGACTTTTTATTCACAGTTTCATCTCAAACCAAGGGGCAGGCATATTATAACTGCCTGTCTCGGTACCGCCTGCCATGTAAGAGGGGCAGTCCCGGTAGAACACCGGATTCGCGAGCACCTGTCTCTGGATAAGGGTGAAGACACGACAAAAGACATGCATTATACGGTGGAGAGTGTTGCCTGTATGGGCGCATGCAGCCTGGCGCCCGTTATAAGGATCGACAAGAAAATCCACAGCAATGTACTTCCTGAAGAAGTAGATCATATACTCGAAGAAGACAGAGGGACAAAAAATCGATAACATGGCTTCCCCTAAAACAGTCAGATAACTTTCACTATAAACCCTTACCATAAAAGTATGTGTGGGAACAGGAGGCATTGCCGCCGGAGGGCAGGAGGTCATGAGTGCCTTCAGCAGAAAGCTTAAGGCCTTTGGGATTAAGGCTGATATAGCAAAAAAATGTGTGAAAAAGACAGGGTGCCGCGGCTGCTGTTCAAAGGACGTTCTCGTTGATGTCAGCATGAATGGCAACGGTGCAACCTACCAGCATGTATCCAAAGATAAGGTTGACAGGATCATTCAGGAGCATATTATTGATGGGAATATAGTTAAGGAATGGCTGGTTGGTCCTGAATATCATGCGTTTCATGACAGGAAGGTAAAGATACTGCTGAAACAGTGCGGTGAAATCGATCCTGAAGACATTGAGGACTACATCAAAGCCGGTGGCTATAAAGGTCTGCAAAAGGCCCTGATCGGAAAGCCTTCCAATGTAATTAATATAATTAAGAAGTCAGGATTACGCGGAAGGGGCGGAGCAGGTTTCCCCACCGGTATTAAATGGGAGATATGCTCAAAAGCAGCGTCGGAACAAAAATATATCATATGCAATGCTGATGAGGGTGATCCCGGTGCATTCATGGACCGTTCCATAATTGAGGGCAATCCCCATTCCGTGATAGAAGGAATGATTATAGGCGGTTATGCGATCGGTGCAGGCCGCGGCTACATTTATATCCGAGCAGAATACCCGGTCGCGATAAGCCGCCTGAGAATTGCCCTGAAACAGGCGCGGAAGAAGGGCTTTCTGGGGAAAAAAATATATAAAAGCGGATTTGATTTTGACATACGCATCAAAGAGGGCGCAGGTGCTTTTGTATGCGGTGAAGAGACAGCACTGATCGCATCCATTGAAGGACAGCGCGGCATGCCCAGGTCCAAGCCTCCTTTTCCCGCAGAAAAAGGTCTCTGGGGAAAACCCACGGTTATTAATAATGTAGAGACCCTTTCCACGATTCCTCATATTGTTTCAAACGGGGCACAATGGTTTACATCGATCGGTACAAAAAACAATTACGGTACAAAGATTTTTTCGATTACAGGCAAGGTCAAAAATACCGGTCTGATCGAGGTGCCGATGGGAATATCGCTCAGGGAAGTTGTCTATGATATCGGCGGAGGATGTCCTCAGAACCGTGAACTCAAGGCTGTACAGACCGGAGGGCCTTCAGGCGGATGTATCCCTGCATCTCATATTGATATGCCCCTTGACTATGATTCTCTGAGCAGTGTCGGCTCAATGATGGGGTCCGGCGGAATGGTTGTAATGGACAGTACTACATGCATGGTGGATATGGCTAAATTCTTTCTTGAGTTCACTCAGAACGAGTCATGCGGTAAGTGTCTCCCCTGCCGGGTAGGAAACAAGAGGCTCTATGAACGACTGAAAAAAATTACTGAAGGCAAGGGGAAAAAGGGGGACATCGAATTTCTCCTTTCCCTTGCAGAGGACATAAAGATCACTTCTCTGTGCGGACTGGGCCAGACAGCACCCAATCCTGTTCTATCAACGATAACGTATTTCAGGGATGAATATGAGGCCCATATATTTGACGGAAGGTGTCCGGCAGGGGTGTGCGAGGCGCTGCGGCAGTATATCGTGAATGCAGAAGTTTGCAAGATGTGCGGAAAATGTTTCAAAGAGTGCCCGGCTGAGGCAATAACATGGGAAAAGAAACATCCGGCTCTCATTGAGAAAGGGAAATGCATTAAATGCGGCAGATGCTTTGAGGTATGTCCGTTTGGTGCAATAACATAAGTAACGAGTAACAGGTAACGCGTAACGAGATTTTTTAACCCGTCACCCGTTACCCGTCACGCGTCACGGTTTTTTGGGAGGTTATGTTGTCCGATAAAAAAGTAAATATAATCCTTAACGGCACCAGGATTGAATGTGATAAAGGTGATACGGTCTTTAATGCTGCTAAAAAGGCGGGTGTTTTCATACCCACGCTCTGTCATGACATGCGGCTTGAGCCCTATGGTGCCTGCAGGATGTGCAGTGTTGAAGTCAAGGGAGTAGCCAGACTTCTTCCTGCCTGCTCAACTCCTGTGTCAGAGGGAATGGACGTAAGGACAGAGAGCAGGATCGTAAAAAGGGTAAGGAAACGTCTTGTGTCGCTTTTACTCTCCAACCATCCCAATGACTGCATGCGGTGTGAGACATCCGGCGCCTGCAAGCTCCAGAACCTTGCCTACGAATACAAGGTTGACGGAATGGAATATGGCGGAGAGAGATGGAAGCTCCCTATAAGGCAGGCAAACCCCTTTATCGTTTATGAGCCCAATAAATGCATTGTATGCGGCAGGTGTGTGAGGATATGCAACGAGATCGTCATGGCCGGAACAATTGACTTCACCGGCAGGGGCTTTCATACAGTGCCTGACACGGCCTTCCGCACTGCGCGTACGCTCTCGATCTGTGAGTTCTGCGGTCAATGTGTATCGACCTGTCCAACAGGCGCTCTCACCGACAAAAAAGCAAGGGGCAAGGGCAGGGTCCATGAAATGAAACGGGTAAAGACAACCTGCAGCTACTGCGGTACAGGCTGCAGTCTGTATCTTAATGTCAAGGACGAAAAAGTAGTCAGGGTATCGTCGGACTTTTTTGGCCCGGTAAATCATGGCGATCTCTGCGTAAAAGGACGGTATGGATATGACTTCATTCACAGCCGTGACAGGATAAAGACCCCTCTGGTGAAAAGGGGAGATAAATTCGTCAAGACATCCTGGGACAGGGCCTTTTCAATTATCGCATCCAATTTTGAAAAAATAATAAAACGTCATGGTTCTGATTCAGTAGGTGCATTTTCTTCATCACGCTGTACGAATGAAGAGAACTTTTTACTGGCAAAATTTGTCCGCACAGTTTTCAAGACGAATAACGTCGATAACTGTGCGCGTGTCTGACACGCTCCAACTGTGGCCGGTCTGGCCACCAGCCTGGGAGCGGGAGCTGCCACCAATTCACTGGCACAGATGCCTGAGATTGATACGCTCTTTCTCTTCGGCTCCAATCCGACAGAAGCACATCCCATTGTTTCCATTTATTTAAAGAAGGCGCTGCGCAACGGGGCGAAACTGATTGTGGGTGATCCCAGGGAGACCTGGATGGCAAAGCGCTCAGATGTCTGGCTTAATCTCAGACCGGGCACGAACATTGCCATGATGAACGGTCTTGTCCATGCGATCCTGAAAAATGGCTGGGAGAACAGGGAATTTATTAAAAACAGAACCGAAGATTTTGAAGCGCTCAAAGAGAAAGTCAAAGAATATGACCTTAAGACAGTTGAAGAAATAACCGGGGTCTCGAAACAGAACATCATCGATGCGGCCAGACTGTATTCCCATGCTGACAAGGCAATGATTGTGTATGGTCTCGGTGTTACCGAGCACCGCACCGGAACAGAGAATGCCATGGCAATAGCCAATCTTGCATTAGTGTGCGGACATATAGGAAGACCGTCAACAGGAATTATGGCGCTAAGGGGGCAGAACAATGTGCAGGGTGCATCAGACCTCGGGCCTGCTCCGAATATCCTTCCGGGGTATCAGCCTGTGGCAAATGCTGATGCAAGGGCGAAGTTTGAAAAGGCATGGGACGTGCCGATATCACCGGCAACAGGACTGAAATCAGTTGAGATGCTTGACCGGGCCTGCCAGGGCAAGTTCAGGGGTCTCTATATTATGGGTGAAGACCCTGCTCAGACTGACCCGAACTCCCATGAAGTGAGACGGGCATTGAAATCCCTTAAATTTCTTGTTGTACAGGACATATTTCATACGGAAACGACACAGTATGCTGATGTGATACTGCCGGGTTCAAGCTTTGCTGAAAAGGACGGAACATTTACCAACGGGGAAAGAAGAGTCCAGAGGGTAAGAAAAGCGATTGAGCCTGTTGCAGGGCTGGCTGACTGGCAGATTATCTGCAGGATTGCCAACAGGATGGGCTATCCCATGAAATATAGCCATCCTTCCGAGATTATGGATGAGATCGCCCGGCTCACTCCTATTTATGGAGGGATAAGTTACGACCGCCTTGAAAAGGAGAGCCTGCAGTGGCCCTGTCCGACAAAGGACCATCCCGGAACAAAGACATTATATACTGATCTGTTTTCAAGACCCGGAGGAAAGGCAAAGTTTGTGGCACTTGATCATAAGGGATCGGGTGAGATGCCTGGTAAGGAGTATCCCTTTGTGCTTATTACCGGACGTATCCGCGAACACTATAACAACGGGTCAATGAGCAGGCGGGTACCGGGTATAATGGAGCTTGTTCCGGAAGAGTATCTGGAACTGAGTCCTGCTGATGCAAAAAAAATGAAGGTGAAAAGTGGTGACTGGGTAAGTGTCTCATCCCGAAGGGGAAAGATAAAGGTCAGGGTACGTGTTACCAGCCGTTCACAGAAGGGCAATGTGTTCCTTACGTTTCATTTCCCTGAAGCTCTTTCGAATTTTCTCACATCAGAGCACAGAGATCCGATCGCCGGTACACCCGAGTATAAGTCCTGTGCCGTAAAGATAGAGAAGCTGCCGAAGTCCTATCAGGCCTGAACCTGTTGAAAATCATTCGTTTTGTCATTCAGGCAGTCCGTGGGAATGATATCATTATTTAGAAACATCGCACTTCTGCTGCCGGATTAATCATTTAAAACACTATCCGAAGCCTTGATCTTTATGTTCTTAATTTAACAGCAGACATACAACGGGGTACATTGCATTGCGTCCCTACTCCGGTTTATCCGGATCGCAGGCACGGCTCTCGTCCATCCCTTCGCCGGTTTTTTTCTGCCGGGGCAGTAACATAAACTCATCTCTGCATGCATCCGGCCTTATTGATTCAAGGTCAAAGACACCGATACGTTTTTCCAGCCGCCTGGCAAGACGGGACATGGTAAAGCATACGCACCAGAAACCGATTGCCATGCTCAGGTATGCTGCGTACATTTTATCGGGGTCTCTCTGACTTATTATAATTCCGGCCTGCGTCAATTCAATGACACCGATAATAAATACAGTTGCGGTGTCTTTAAAGAGAGACACAAAAAAACTGACAAAAGAGGGGAGCATTATCCGAAATGCCTGGGGAAGAATGATGTGCCGCATTGCTTCATATCTGGACATCCCGGTTGAGAGCGCCGCTTCAAGCTGTCCTCTGGGTACGGCAATAATCCCTGCTCTGACAATCTCTGCCTGATAAGCGGCTGCATAAATGCTGAGAGACACTACAGCGCTGGAGAAAACCGTTGCATGTGACCCTACAAGGTAGGGAAGAAAGAAATACATCCAGAAGATAATCATGAGGAGGGGGGTCGCCCTGACAATTTCAATATATGCCATACAGGGGAGTTTGATATACAGTCTACATGAGAGCCTGCTGTATCCCAGTAAGGCACCGAATACAAAACTGGATGATATGGCAAGTACCGTAAGGATGATATTCAGTGAGAGTCCGCCAATATCTCCCTTGGGATATGGCCCGAGAAGATAAAACCTGATATTATCAAACTGTCCCAGTAAATCTATCATTATATTATGCTTCTGACTGTTTCATGCTGGACACATCAATTTTCAGGAATTTTTCAAGAAGAATTATTGTGGCAATCATGACGCTTGCCAGACCGATGTAAAACAATGTTGCGATTGATGTTGCTTCAATACCCCTGAATGTAAGGGATTCAATCTGCTGCGTGGCCCATGTTAACTCGGATGCAGATATGGCCATGCAGAGAGACGTATTTTTAAAGTTATGCACCATTCTGGTGCCGAGAGGAGGAAGTGTAGCCCTGAACATCTGGGGTAAAAGCACATGCAGGTACTGCTGGACACGGCTCAATCCGGATGAAATTGCAACTTCCCTCTGGGCATGTGGTATCGATAATCTGCCGCTTCGGAGAATATCAGAGACATATGACGCATTGTCAACGGTCAAGCCAAGGATCCCAGCAATAACAGGGTAATGAATGTAAGCATTCAATGTGTCTCCCCAGTTTTGGGGAAGCAGTTCAGGGAAGACAAAGTAGAAAAAAAGTATCCAGAACAGTCCTGGAATATTACGGAATATTTCAACATATAAGGTTCCCAGAAATCGCAGGACCTTTATTCTTGATATCCGCATTATTACGATTATGGTACCAAGGCACAATGAGGTAATGGATGTGGCAACAAGCAGGATCAGCGTGATTTTAATCCCGGTGATGAGCATCTCAAGGTAGGGTTCCCTGAAAGGGATACTCCAGTCAAACTCGTAAGCGAATTCAAAAATTTTCTACTCCTCCTCCTGTGATTCACTAAAGATCGGAATATGAAAGACGCTGCTCATAAACTCTTTTGTCCGTTCGTGGTCGGGATTAACGAATATGTCCGGTGGGGATCCTATTTCAATAATTTCACCATCATTCATAAAAACGACCCGGTCCGCAACTTTCTGGGCAAACCCTATCTCATGGGTCACAACAACCATGGTCATACCTTCTTTTGCCAGTGAAGTCATAACATCAAGCACTTCATTAATCAATTCAGGATCAAGAGCTGATGTAGGTTCGTCAAAGAGCATGATCTTTGGCTCCATTGCAAGGCTTCTGGCTATGGCGACCCGCTGCTGCTCACCGCCTGACAACTGGACAGGGAAGGCGTCCCGCCTGTGATCAAGTCCGACTTTTTCAAGGAGCTTGAACGCCCGTTCTTCAGCCTTTTTCCTGCTCAGCCCCCGTACCTTTCGCGGAGCAAGGGTAATGTTTTTTATCGCCGTCTTATGGGGATACAGATTGAAATGCTGAAACACCATGCCTATTTCAGCTCTCAGCGTGGTAAGATTGGTCCGGGGATCGGAAAGGTACATGCCGTCAACAATAATTTCACCGTCATCGATCGGCTCCAGTTTATTGATCGTCCTCAGGAGAGTGCTCTTTCCGGCCCCGCTCGGTCCGCATATGACAATGACCTCCCCCTTGGTGATTTCTAAATTGATATTTTTTAAAACGTGGGTGTTTTTAAACCATTTGTTGGTAGAGATAAATTTGATCAATGCCTAATCCTGAATACGAATGATGGTGAATTGATATTTGCGTATAGGCGCAAATAATATTATCACAAAAAAATACGAATTTTGTCAATAAAAAAGGGGACTTTAGGGATAACCGCATGGAATTTAGGCAAATATTAAAACACATATATCTCGAAAACTATCCTTTTCTGATAATTGTTTCTCTATTTACAGATAGAGGGATCTCCGATTAGTACAAGGACCATCTAGATTCTGGATAATTTATACATATAAAATCTTTCAATGCGTGTTTTTTTATCAGCGATCACAGAATGTTTCCAGCCCAGGTGCCTGGTAATATCCAGGGCTTTATCAGGTCCTGCAATTGAAGAGTACAACATCTGGATATTTCCATCAGGCTTCAGATAATGTCCGGCCTCTTTAAAAAAACGCGCTATCAATTTCTTGTTCCGGTCAAACAACGCGTGATCAAGGCCTGAAACCGGGGTTCCCTCCATATACGGAGGAGTAAACAGAATAGTATTAAATAGTATTCCCGGTTTTAAAGGAGAAAAAAGATCGCCCTCGACAACAGTTATGATATTCCCGAGGTTATGGGCGTCTGCGTTTTTTCTGGCATACATAACAGCTTCGGGATTAATGTCTACGGCAATAACTTTAGAAGCCATAAGACCGGCTGTAATTGCCTGTATACCGGAGCCGGTGCCCATATCAAGTACCACATCACCTTTTGAGATGGCCATGTTCCTTGCCATAAACTGACTTGTAACATAATACTTTGGATTGAAAACATCTTTTGATATCTCGTAGGTCCTGCCCAGCACCTCAACATTGCGCGGTCCGAGAAGCTGTACCATTTTTATAAGCCAGATTGATATTGACTGTTTTACCGGAGACATAATCAGATGCTGTGGACTGATGGCATTACTGCTGAATAATTAAAACGTATACATTACTATTCCCGTGAGAAGCTTGGGATAAAAATATGTTGATTTTGGGGGCATCCGGTGACCTGCAAGGGCGACCTCTTTTAATTCGCTGATCAATGTCTGGTTAAGGAAAAAGACCGCCTCAAAAGATCCTTTCATGGCCCTTTCCACGGCAACAGCGGGATCCATTTCATATTCATAATGGTCCACCTTCAGCAAATGCTCAAAAATGAATTTATGGAGGATGGAAACGTCGAGTTTTTTCAGGCAGTCAGGCAGGCCTACATCAAGAGTTGAGCCGTTAAAGGTAAGACTATAATAATTACCCGTGTCCGTAAGAAACATGCCAAAAGAATGGGTTTTGCTGTGCATGCTCTCCAGCATCTTTGCGATCGCCTGCTCTTTGGACATATCTTCTGAGGAAATCTTTTTCAGGTCAAAATGCTGTTTTAGTGTGTCCCTGATGCGGATTTCCGAATCCACCTCGATTATCCGGTGTGTCGGCAGCAGAGACAGTCCTTCATCCTCCATGTTTGAAAGGAACATAAGCACATAATTAAATGGCTCTTTGCCGGTCCTGATCAAGCCCTTTTCTTCCATTTCCTTTTTATAGGCCAGCGCTGTTTCATAGCGGTGATGGCCGTCTGCAATAAATATATCTCTGTCCGACATCTCCCTGACAATCGCATCGATGTCTGCCCTGTCACTGATCTTCCAGAGACGATGTGTAACGTTGTCATCATAGGTAAATTCAATATAGGGAGTCAGGCCGGTGATCTTTTCAATAATGGTAGAAGCGGTCTTTTCTTCACTGCTGTACAGAGAAAAAATAGGGCTGGTGTTTGCTTTGCAGAAACGGAGGATATTTAATCTATCGGATTTTGGTTTGGAATACGTCATCTCATGGGGATGGACCCTGCCGTTTCCAAGCTCTTCTATTTTAACAGCACCCAGAAATCCTCTTGTTATTTTCTTTGTTCCATCTATCGTATAGCTTATTTCATAACAGTAAAAGCTTTGCTCATTGTCCTGGGTCAGGACCTCCTGCTTAAGCCAGTCATTAAGGTATGCGGCTGCTCTTGTATAACGGTTCTCCTTCTCATTATCACCGTCTTTGTCTTTGCCGAAATCAATCCTGACTATATTGTGAGGGCTTCTTTTGTACAGGTCATCTTTATGGCCATGGGACACAATATCGTAGGGAGGCGCCATGGTTAATGCGGCATCCACTTTTTCAGGGTTATATAATATGCCTTTGAATGGGATAACTGCCATAATTTTAGATCCTGCGGAGAACTATCTTAACATTGCGTTTGAGCAAATATCAATTCTGTTCTGGCCTGATTAAGTCCGGGCTATCATGCCCTTCATTTATTACATTTTAATATATTCATATGTAATCGTTGCTTTTCGTCTTCAGTGAAACTAAAATAAGTTCGTCATGGACCTTGTTAAAAAGAGCGCGGAATATCTCAGGCTGATTAAGTTTTCCCATTCTATCTTTGCATTGCCCTTTGCTTTTACCGCAGCACTCATAGCAGAAGAAGGCATCCCGGAGTTTTCCAGGATATTCTGGATCACTGTTGCGATGGTGGGCGGACGGACAGGTGCAATGGGAATGAACAGGATTATTGACCGCAACATTGACGCGCTCAATCCAAGGACCAAAGACAGAGAACTGCCAAGGGGAGTGATAAAGACGTCAGAGGCCCTTTTTTTCACTGCAGGGGCTTTTGCACTTCTGGTTCTTGCTGCGTACATGCTTAATCCGCTGTGTTTAAAACTGTCACCTCTGGTGTTGCTGGTTCTGCTTACATACTCATATACCAAGAGGTTTACATGGCTCTGCCATGTAGTTCTGGGTATTGCCCTTGCACTGGCCCCGATTGGGGCATGGGTCGCTGTACGGGGAACGTTTGATAGTGAGATTCTTTTGCTCAGTCTTGCAATTGTATTCTGGGTGGCCGGATTTGATATTATTTATGGACTGCAGGACATAGACTTTGACAAAGAGCACGGGCTCTACTCCATTCCCAGTATATTCGGGATCAATACATCTCTCTGGATTGCCAGGACTTTTCATCTTATCACAATACTACTCCTGTTCAGTCTTGCTCCCATATTTAACCTTTCAATGTTCTATATCATCGGCGTCCTGATAGCGTTGGGACTGCTGTTGTATGAGCACTCCCTGGTAAAGCCCGATGACCTGAGTAAACTGAACATGGCTTTTTTTAACATGAACGGGTATATAAGCGTCACCGTATTTATATTTACATTATTAAATTATCTGGCAGTGTGATATGTGTCAATAAATCGGGACACATCCTTGAGGTTGTATATCCTTATTATTGGTATGCAACGTTGACTTTTGAAGTGCAAAATTTGTTAAATAAGTTGAATCCACATCTTATGTATCATCATATTAAAGGAGGAGTAATTCTGTGAAGAAATTAAAAGCACTTATTATTATGTGTATGTCTGTTTTCATCTCAATGACAGGAGTTGAAGTATATGCGGATTGCGGTGAATCACATACAGCGAAGCGTGTGTATGTTTCAAATTCCGGTAATAATACGGTCTCTGTCATTGATACTGAGAAAAAAGAAATAATAAATACATTCCGGGTAGGGGTATGGCCGTCAGGAATGGCTTATGATATTTCCAATAACAGGTTGTATGTTGTCAATTCCAGTGAGGCTGACAGTACCGTGACCGTTATTGATACTGAAAGCAGTTCCGAAGTTGCTCGGTTTAAAGTGGGGACCGGTCCCATGGCCATGACAATTGATGCAAGCGCGGGAATTGGGTATGTTGCAGACACAGAGCATATGGTTGACGGAAAAAACCTCAGCCATACCGTTTCCATAGTGGATTTAAAGACAAACAAGGTCACGGAAAAAATAGATGTCGGCGCCGGCCCCTTTGATATAAAAATCGTACATGACAAAATATTTACGAGCAACTCAGGTGAATGGAAACTCGCGGCAGTCAGTATGAAGGACCGTAAGGTCATTAAGAAAGTGCCGGTTATTGATACTCCTCTGGGACTTGCTGTAAGTCCGGACAAAAAGAAAGTTTACGTTGCCATTCATGGAAAGGGGTCTGTTCAGGTATTTGATTCCAATGATGTCAAGGAACTATCCACCATTAAAGTCGGTAAATCTGCATGGTATATTGGCGTTGACACAGCAAAACACAAGGCATATGTTACAAAGAGGGAAGAAAATGCAGTTGCTGTAATTGATATGAAGAAAGATAAAGTTGTCGCCAATATCGATGCAGGCAAGGGCCCGATCGGTATTGCCGTGGATTCTGAAGCAGGCAGGGCGTATGTGGTAAATCATGAAGATGTGTCTCTTTCAATAATTGATACTGCTACTGATAAAATAGTGGGTACGGTAAAGCTTACTCCGGCTACGGAAAGCACCTATTCAGGTTCTCCCTGGGGTGTAGCTGTTTATTAAATTGTTATACAAATGTAGTTTAACTGGTGCTCAACATTGCTTAATATTGTCTGGCTATTCTCTTGAGACCTTACACAACTGTTAAACCGCTCCTGAGCAATTGTTGAGCTATAGGTAAACAACTGTTGAGCAACGTATTTAGTCTTATTCCCTGATCTGCATGTACATAATAGTTCCTGCAATGCAAAAGACAGCAGGACTGACCCATGGAGCCAGCCACGGTTCTATGTATCCGGTATTTACCATGGATATACTGAACGCATAAAGCATCCAGAAAAGCATGCTTACTATTACTCCAAGACCTGCCGCCCTTATACCCCCGCCCCATCGTGAATGTAAAGCAAGGGAAATGCCAAAAAGCACCATAATAAAATTAATTGAGGGGTAAGCAAGTTTCTCATACAGCCCGACACTATATTTCAAATTTTTAAAACCTGCCTTTTCCAGTCTTGAATAATACGCATACAATTCCATAAAGTTCATTTCCTTGGGTCTCTTTATTTCTTCCCTGAAAATATTTGGTTCTTCAAGGGCCATTGTAATCAGTGATTTGTATTTTTTTGTTGAGTTGTCCCTGAAATCAAAGACAGTAACATTTTTCAGCCTCCATATGCCATCGACCCATTGCGCCGCATCAGCCTCTATCCTTTTTTCAAATCCAAAGGAGTCGTTGAAGTTGAAAATGCTTGTTTTTAATATCCTGTTCTCTTTTTCCACATACCCCTCTATCCTGACCAGGCTGCCGTCAAGCCCCCGCATCCAG
>CAMYJJ010000024.1 GCA_947258735.1 Thermodesulfovibrionia bacterium
CCCAATTTAAAACCATCGTCTTCTGCAGACTGATCAGGTTGACCGACACAGGCGACGCCATAATGCCCTGAGGCACTCATCGGATCTCCTACAATTATCATTCCGTAAATAAGCATGCACTGGAGAATTGAAATGATAGTTGTCTCTTTCCCTCCTGTCGGATGGCCTCCGGTGGAAAATGCTGCTCCCACCTTGTTCTCCATTTTTTTTCTTGTTCCCACAAACTCATCAAATACTTTTTTTAATTCCCATGCCATAATGCCAAAGTACACAGGGGAGCCCGCAATGATCCCGTCTGAATTGAGAAAATCTTCTTTTGTTACCTGATCTGTGTTTTTGAGAAGAGCTGAGGCACCGGCAGATTCAACTCCCCGGGCCACAAATTCAGCAAGTTTCTTCGTGCTTCCGCCTTTTGAATAATAGAGGACTAATACCTGCATCCTGAACCTCCCTAGTTTATTAATTACCATAATTATAGCAGAGATGAAACTGTCACGATGAAACAGGCTGTCCGACAAATTGACAACCGGCTTCCGTGTCATTATGAAGTTTATTGATTTAAGCTACAGCCTGTGTAGACCTGACATCTTATATAAATTTAACAGACATCTCAGGGTGTTCATATATGTTGTTGTGTATGTCAGTCTAAAGGCGAATCCTTAAGATTCTTATGCGCGGGAACATATATTGTCTTTTCATTTCTTCACTGTACATTGCTTCTGCTCCACATCTCCAGGTATTTTTTCGCTGTCCGGCGGTCCAGTCCTGTCCGCCTTGCAATTGCTTCATAGGTCCCATATTTGCCATGGATTATTTTGCAGTAACCGGACAGGAGCTCCTGCATATTTATCGAGCCCTTTCTCATTTTCTCCGCAAGATTCTCTGCTATATCAATGCTTGCGCTGCTGTGGTCATCGACAGTATAGCTGTGATTCAATAATATCCGGCGGATGCACTGCTCCAGCTCTCTGACGTTACCGGGCCACTCATAATCAGCAGGCACCTGAGATTTCACGATGTCCCTCACTTTTTTTTCCAGATCTTCAGATGGTCTGCCGATGATCCTCTCAAGCGTCTGTTTCAGGAGGAAGTCGAGTTCTTCCGGGTCTTCCCGGATCCTCTGGCGAAGCGGGGGCACTGTTATGATATCGGAGCATAGCCGATAGTAAAAGTCGTCCCTGAAAATTTTTTCAGAACGTAACTTATGGACGGCTTTATTGGTCGCGGCGATAACGCGCCCTGAAAAGCGGAGTGCCTCATGACTGCCGACCGGTGTGAATAACCGCTCCTGCAGCACCTGCAGCAGCTTTATCTGAAGCGGATCCGAGACCTCCCCGATCTCATCAAGAAAAATCGCCCCGTGAGGACTGCATCGTGAAAAGACCCCGTCATGGTCTGCGACTGCTCCTGTAAAGGCTCCCTTCCTGTGGCCGAAGAGCTCGGATTCGATCAGCTGCTCCGGGTACTGAGAGAGATTAAGGGATACAAATGCCTGAGTAAAGCTCTCCTTGAAACATCCTTTCTTTCCGTTAAACGGGATGTAGCCGGACCGCCCAATGGCTGTTGCTGCAAGCCCTTTGCCGGCACCGGTCTCTCCAAGCAGGAGAGTTGAATAGTCTTCCATCCGATTCCACAGATAACGGGCATAGAGCCCTATGTCACGGGTGAATACATTGTTCCAGAGATTTAAGCGGAATTCTTTCATGCACGGACTTCGTCCGAGTATGCTCCTGTCTATAAAGTGGAACGCGCGTCTCATCTGAAACAGGACGGAAAAGTAATGGTACGCCTCGTCCCGGGAAAAGCCGCGGTCAATGATCATTCTTATTGCTTCATTGGCAAACGATACACTGCATGAGGTGTCCGCGGTTTTGATATGTTCGAGGATAAGGGTGTCGAATGAATCGTAATACCGGTGATAGATATTAAACATAAAGGCGTTCTCGAGCAGTTCCCTGTCCAGCCCTGTAAATTCACGGATATCTCCCTTGTTGTCAGCTATGAGTTTTTTAATCCTGGCGGAGACGGTCAGGATGACCTTCACGAGACGCTTTTCATATGGTAATGATGGATCAGTACCGGTCAGCTCAACATCCGCCCTGACCCTCTCGTCACTGAACGGGTTTGCAAAGATAGACCGCGAGACACGTCGGAGGAAATCCCTTTCTGACCCTGTGAGCTGTTTTTTTGCCATGTTCATTTAATGTATATACGGTCTGCATAAATTGTCAATAGATAAAATATGATGCTACCCCATTTAAGCTTAGCATAAGCTGATAAACAAATTAAAACAATAAGTTATGTGATCCAGTGCTGTCTGGCACAGATACTGCTCAATAAGGTTTCAGATTCAGAATAAAGGAGGTGATGATGAAGTTTCATCCAGTCGTAAACAGAAAACCCGGAAAAAGGAAGGAGATTACAATGAAAATAAGAAAATTATTATACCAGGAATTCAGGACACAGGTGCTGCCTCTCGTAATTGCGTTTATGCTTTTGATGATAGCAGTTGCTGCGGGAAGTGCGAATGCTGCCGGACTGCTCGTCGCTGACGGGGGGTTCGGGGGCGTACTTGAGATTAAAGAACATGATGTTCAGGTCACGGTAAATAACGGTGTAGCAGTAACGCAGGTCACCCAGGTATTCAAGAATACGGAGGAGCGGCAGGTAGAGGCGCTCTATACGTTCCCTGTACCAAAGGGGGCTTCCGTCGCAAATTTCAGCATGTGGATCAACGGTAAGGAAGTAGTCGGTGAGGTCCTTGAAAAGAAACGGGCGCGTGAAATCTACAACAGTTATAAGAGAAAGAGAAGGGATCCCGGATTGCTGGAACAGGTCGATTACAAGACCTTTGAAATGAGGATCTATCCCATTAACGCACAGGCAGAGCAGAAGGTGCAGATCAGTTATTACCAGGAGCTCGCAGTTGACCACGACAGGGCAGCGTATATCTACCCTCTTGCAACGGTCACACGGAAAGACATTGATGCGCGTACCACGGGCAGGTTCAGCATAAACATGGAAGTGAAGTCGGCGGTGCCGATTGTGGAGATTGAGAGTCCGAGTCACGGAGATGCGTTTGCAATCGCTGAACATACTGATTCCCACATAACCGCAAGTCTTGAGACTAAAGAAGGAAGTCTCGCATCAGATGTGGTTGTTAGTTACACATTATCCCGCCCAAAGACAGGGATCGACCTGATTACATCGCGGCAGGCGGGTGAGGACGGTTATTTCTTAATGACGATAACCGCGGGGGAGGAACTGGCAGTTCTTGATGAAGGTATGGACTATGTATTCGTAATGGACATATCCGGCAGTATGGCTAATGACGGGAAACTTGCGGTCTCCAGAAACTCTGTTGAGGCCTTTATCAACGAGCTGGGCGGTGATGACAGGTTTGAGGTCATGACCTTTAATGTACAGCCAGATACTCTTTTTGACGAATTAAGACCGGCAACTGAAGAGATGAAGACACGTGCAGGAGATTACATGAGGTCACAGCAGGCCAGGGGCGGCACAAACCTTGTGCCGGCAATGTCAACTGCCTACAAATACGGCGACCCTGACAGAAGTCTCAATGTTGTCGTGCTCAGTGACGGTATGACTGAACAGAGGGAGCGGCAGGTTCTTATGCAGCAGATTACATCAAGGCCCGGGAACTCTAGAGTTTTCTGTATCGGCATCGGGAATGAAGTCAACCGTCAGTTACTGGAGCAGATGGCGGAAGACTCGGGCGGGCTCGCGGCGTTCATTTCCAGGGGAGACAACTTTAAGATTCAGGCACAAGGATTCCGAAGGAAGCTGATGCGTCCTGCTGCAACAGATATACAGATTGATTACGGGAAGCTCAGTGTTTATGATGTGGAGCCGGCAGCACTGCCGAACCTGTACCACGGTTCGCCGATAAAAATTTACGGCAGGTACAAGGGACAGAGCGAGACTTCCGTGAGGCTCCACGGCAATGTCCTCGGCCGTGAGATTACGCAGACCGCTTCTCTCGCTTTCCCACAAACAGACCCTGAGAATCCAGAGATTGAGCGCATGTGGGCATGGAAGCGCGTTGATCAATTACTGAAAGCAGCCGACCGCAGCGGTGCCCGTGGTCAGGTGGTTGATGAAATAGTCCGGCTGGGAGAGGGCTATTCAATAGTGACGGAATACACGTCATTCCTCGTACTTGAAAATGACAATGAGTATAAACGCTGGAAAATAGACCGCAGGAACGACCGGAGGCTAGGTCGTGACCGTGAGGCGCAGGCAAAGCGGATGGAGCGGCTCGAAGCGATCAGGAACCGTGCGATTTCAGATATCGGCCCGCAGACTTCAGTAAAAGAAACAGCGGTCCGGAAAAAACAGGCCTCCCAAGAAGTAGTATCCGTTCCCAATACTTCAATACCTCAGACGCTGCCATCACGGCCGGACAGGCAGAGCTGGGACTTTGATCTCGGCAGTGGTTCAGGCCCTGTCGGTCCTCTGTTTCTTGCAGCTGCATACTGGCTGCGGAAGCGGAAGAGGAAAATAAAAAAGTAATAAACTTAATTCAAACCCTCCCCCAGGCAGGGGGAGGGTACTCTATCACGTTAAAAGGGAGTGCCATGAATACACAGACTTTATATAGACCCAGCAAGACAGATGTCATGAGCGGGGTACTCCGAAACAAAGGGCTGTCTATTGATGTCATCATTATTGCTGCATTAATACTGGTTGCAAATACTCATCTTGTAACAGGCAATTTAAGTGCGTCGCTTGTCTTTTTCCCCTCTGCGGTTGAGTCCGGTCAATGGTGGAGGTTAATTACGTATCCTTTTGTACATGTAACATGGTACCACCTGCTTCTTGACGCAGGCGCGTTTTTTCTGCTCTATAAAGAGCTCTTACATAACAGGATTGCACAAAGGGTTTTCTATGTCGTTGTCTCCGGTGCATTTAGTCTCGCTGCAGCTGTGGTATCTTCGCCCATCATTGATAAACTGGGGTTGTGCGGGTTGTCCGGGATTGCCCACGGACTCATGGCTGTCTCTGCCCTGCAGATGATGCAGGAGAAACAGAATTTCAGAACCGGTCTCTTTTGTTTTCTCCTGGTAGTTTCTAAAAGTATCCATGAATCCCTTACCGGAGAGGTCCTTTTTTCATTTCTGCATTTCGGGCTTTACGGCACACCCCTGGCAGCGTGCCACGGAGGAGGTGTGCTCGGTGGAATATTAGCGTATTATATTGGATCTAAGATGAACATATCACACAAACAATCGGAAGGATAACATAATGAATAATAACGAGAGAACCATAATACAAAGGGGATTGATTCCTCTCTGGTTAATTGTGTTCTGTGCCTTTCTTATTTGGTCTGGAATCAAACCTCATGATTATTTCACATGGTTTCTGGAAGTTGCTCCAGCATTGATTGGTTTAGTAATCCTTGGAACCACATATAAAAAGTTCCGGTTTACAGATATGGCTTACTGGCTCATGTTGATTCATGCCATTGTTCTTATGATAGGAGGACATTATACATATGCTAAGGTCCCACTGTTTGACTGGTTAAAAGATGCATATGATCTCAGTCGAAATCATTATGATAAAGTAGGGCACTTTGCCCAGGGCTTTATACCTGCTATCATTGCGCGAGAAATTCTCATAAGAAAGTCTCCTCTGAATCGAGGCAAGTGGCTTTTTTCCATTGTAGTGAGTATTTGTTTAGCAATGAGCGCCTTCTATGAGTTCATCGAATGGTGGGTAGCTGTTGCTACAGGCACTGCAGCCGAGGCATTTCTTGGTACTCAGGGGTATATGTGGGATACACAGTCAGATATGTTCCTTGCGTTTCTCGGTGCGATTATAGCACTTGTTTTGCTTGGTAAGATTCATGATAAATCGCTCCTAAGGAGGCAATGACGAAACAATGTATAAACTTATATTCGTACTGGTGATGTTGTTTTTTTCTTATATTGCGTTGCAAATAGTACATGCCAGCGACGAATCTAAGGAATGTGTGATTATCTTGCACGGAATGGGACGCACATGTTCCTCGATGAACAAGATTGCAACGGTTTTGAAAGACGAGGGATACATTGTATGGAATGAAACATACCCTTCTACAAAACAAGCAATTGAGGACGTATCAATTAATCACATCAATCAGGGGCTAGACTACTGCAAGGGGAAAAGTGCATCAAAAACTCACTTTGTGACTCACTCTCTTGGCGGTATTTTAGTCCGCTACTATTTCCAGGCAAATACAATAATTAATCTCGGTACTATTGTTATGCTTAGTCCCCCGAATAAAGGCAGTGAGGTTGCTGACTACTTGAAAGATACAAAGCTTTACCAGTGGATCACTGGCCCTGCTGGTCAGCAACTTGGAACTAACAGCAATAGCCTGCCAAACAGACTGGAAGCAATAGATGCAACAATTGGAGTAATAACCGGGGAAAAAACAAGTGACCCATGGTTCTCACCTCTCATCCCGGGGAAAGATGACGGCAAGGTATCTGTTGAGCATGCGAAACTGGATGAAATGTCTGATTTCCTGGTTGTAGAAAGTGGTCATACCTCTATAATGAGAAACAGGTTAGTCATAAACCAAATCAAATATTTCCTGAAAAATGGAGCGTTTAATAAATAAAACTTACCCATAATCCCTCCCAAATCATAGACAGCAGTTCTTAATTGTGCTCAAGCAATATGATTGCTGATTCGCGGTACAATTCTGCGATATGTGAGTACATTTGAGACGCTCAAATCCCCTGAATAATATGGGTTATTAAGCATTCATGTCTGTTTCAAACAACTAAAGGATCGAATTATGAATTACGGATGTTAAGCCTTCAGCATTTAGCGATCCGCTTTTAGCCCGTGTAAAGATAATTATCAAAGTTGAACTTCGATATATCAGAAGTTGATTTTCAGGTAAGAACATGATAATTAGACATTAAGGCGAAGTATGGAACAGCGATATGTCGGATCGGTTAAGCAGGCAGGGGCTGCAATGTCAATCATTCTCTTTCCAATAATGTTGCTCTTGGGATTTGTTCTCCACCCGAACATATTCAGTTTTGAAATTATCACAGATGCAGCAGAATGGGCCGAAGAATGGCGCGGAAACTTTATGTTTCATTTTGGACACCTTCTGGTTCTTTTTGCGGTCCCGTTCATTGTTGTATGCAGTATTCGCTTTATGTCCTTGTTGAAGGGGCTCGGGGTGTGGTATGGATTTATCGGCGGTGTGCTGGGTGTGTTTGTCGCATTCATGCTCGCTGTGGACAAGGGGGCGCTTACCCTGGGACTTACCGCCTTTCAGACATTACCGGAAGAACAGTTTAAACAGATACTCCCCGCTTTGCAGGCCCTTCTGGACAAAGCCGGCTGGCTGTGGATATGCTGGCTGTTTTTATTTCTTCCTGTTGGATTTATCATTCAGACTACAGGTCTGATGAAAGAAAAAATCATACCGGCGTGGCAGGGGGTATGTATTATCACGGGACTGTTACTGCTCATTAATCCGGATATAGAGGTTATCAGCACAGTCGGGGCCACTCTCATGTGTTTGGGTTTTATTCCTATTTGTTTTCGGGAGATGAGAGGGACGCTTGGACAACAGAGAAGTTAGCATTATGAATGACGAATTATAAATATAGGTTAGGGGTGAGAGGTACGTGATTAATTGTCTGTTTATAGTAGCTGTAGAATTTCACCTACTTTACGTTCGGCCTGCCGAATGATTGCCCGCAATGTTCCTTTTGCTAACTCCATATGATTCGGAACAGTTTACCTTCTGAATGGTGACTTCTGATTTTTTATATTAAGTGGCTTGCCGTCTGGTGGTCTATTAATAAGCCGATTTTCTCAATTGCCTTACATGTCTGTTTGCCAGAAACAACCCGCAGTTTGCTCAAACAGCAACCTCAATTATTTCTTCGTCAATGGCAGGATGAACAGGGTCACCATGCTTTTTCAAGCTCTCGATGTATCCTTTGATAGCATCGTGTATATTGTCAACGGCCTCAATGCATTACGCATTAATTTGAAATGCGTAAACACCACCCGACACCTCCCGCTCGTCGCTGGCCTTTCGCCGGTCATCACGTTCCGTTCAGTGGGTACTATATGCGTTCGACATGCCTTCTTCGTTTTTCTGTTGGGATATGGGAACTATCTTGCAGTCTTCAAATGAAATATTACCGGGCAAACTGAATCTTAGTTTCGCATTCATGATGCCTGCAACTTTCATGCCTTCGATCACTTTGCAATCGCCTGAGTTGAGTGAATCTCTTACAGTTTCAGTCGCCGAATCACAGCCTAAAACTATCGCAGCTTCATATTGTTTTGCAGCTTCCTGCAGCTTTTTACGTCGGCCTGAAGTCCACATGCACATAAACCAATGGTGATACAGATGGCTTTTGAATACGTTTGTGCTTACCCCCGTTTCTCTTAACCGGTCCTGAAGTGCCCGTATGTACTGTTCTAACGGGGCAGACTTCAGAACACTCCTGAATACCTGCAAAAAAGGTTTTTTCTCTCTTACTGCCACTGTTGCTGCAGGACACATAATGCAGGGAACGATCAGAGCAGAACTCAATCCTTTAACTTCAGGGACAATGTCCAGGTCATTAAAATGGATTGGCATTTGTCTCACCTCCTCTATGTGATTCTTATTATCTACTCTTTATTTATCACGTATGGAGCCTCCTGTCTATTATAGACCGTGATGAGTAACGCGTGACGGGTAATAATAGACAGTAACAAGTAACGGGTGACGAGTAACGAGTAACAAAGAATTAACTAAATGACGAATAAATAGATAAGTTATTTGGTGATAGGTAGTGGGAAATAATCCATTACCCCACCTCACTCCTTCCCCTTAAAGGGGCAAGGAGAATTAGGACGCAGCGGAGCTTGTCGCCTGTGCTCATCAATTAATCACTACGCATTATATATATCAGAACGTTCACAAAGCTCCTGCTTTACAGGCTCTTTTGGGCTGTGATACTATTATGATTGCCTTATTAAGGCATATTAATATCCACTCCGGAGATATACTCATTGAGAATTGCCATTGGCATAGATATTGGCGGTACAAATACAAAGATCGTTCTTGCTACGGAAGACGGCAAGGTTTTGAGCAGTCATCAAAGCCCAACCCCTTCTGCAAACGATGAGAGCGCTGAGAGTATAGACAACCTTTTAATTAACATCCTGAAAGATTTTCTGGACAGTGATGAAACAAAAAGGGCCCTATCCGGCGTATCCGCAGATATTGCCGGAATCGGAATCGGTGTTGCTGGTCTTATTGACAGGAATAAGGGAATTGTACTTCAGTCACCTAATATTTCCCTGCTGACTGATGTGCCTTTAAAGGAACGATTTGAAAAGAAATTTAATCTGCCTGTTGTTATTGAAAATGATGCGAATGCTTACGCTTACGGAGAAAAATGGGTTGGTGCCGGAAAAAATATTGATAATTTTGTCGTTCTCACACTCGGTACAGGACTGGGAGGCGGTATCATTTATAATGGTGACCTGTATGAAGGGCCTGTTGAAATAGGCCATATGACTATCGTGCCAAGCGGACGCTACTGTACCTGCGGCAGTTACGGGTGTCTTGAATCGTATGCATCAGGCAGGGCAATTGTTGACAGGGTCATAACGTCCCTTGAAAAAGGCGCAGACAGCATGCTGACAGAACGCTGTAATGGTAATTTTTATAAAGTCACATCAAAACTCATTTATGAAACTGCACTTGATGGAGACAGCCTGAGCAGGGAGGTATTCAGGGAGGCAGGGCTATTTTTAGGCATAGGAATAGCAAATCTTATAAATATCCTGGGGCTGGAAGCAGTCATCATCGGCGGCGGCCTGATAGGTGCCTGGGACATGTTTGTCGAGGAACTCCAGAAGGAGGCTATGAAGAGGGCTTTTAAACCACTGTCTGCGAATATACAGATCCTAAGAAGTTCACTCGAGGAAAACGCCGGTTCCATAGGCGCTGCAGGACTTCTCCTGCATAAGACTCCATCATCTCTTGCTGGAGAATCAAACTGACCTTCCTGTTTTATATTCAATGTCTAATAAAAATATAAGAAATTTCTCAATAATCGCACATATTGACCACGGAAAGTCCACTATTGCCGACCGCATACTCGAGTTTACCGGAGCGCTTACCCAGAGAGAGATGACCACAAAACAGGTACTGGACACCATGGATCTGGAGCAGGAGCGGGGCATTACCATCAAGGCCCATGCTGTCACCATTAATTACAGATCAGAAGACGGGCAGGATTATAAACTGAATCTGATAGATACTCCCGGTCATGTTGATTTTTCCTATGAAGTTTCCCGCAGCCTTGCCTCTTGCGAAGGGGCCCTGCTTGTTGTTGACGCATCACAGGGGGTTGAGGCCCAGACCCTTGCAAATACGTATCTGGCTGTTGAACATAATCTGGAAATTATTCCTGTGATTAACAAGATCGACCTTCCCAGCGCTGAACCGGAAAGAGTGAAAAAAGACATTGAGGATTCAATAGGCATAGACTGCAGTGACGTGATCCTGACATCTGCAAAAGAAGGGACAGGCATACAGGAACTGCTGGAAGCGGTGGTAAAGAAGGTCCCCCCGCCAACGGGAAAAGAAAGCAGTCCATTAAAGGCCCTTATATTTGACTCATGGTTTGATAACTACCAGGGGGTCATTGTCCTGGTGAGAGTCTTTGAGGGCAAGGTGAAAAAAGGTTCAAAGATCTTTTTTATGGCCACTGAAAAGATGTTTGAAGTCCAGGAAGTGGGCATATTTACTCCCAATAAAAAGACCGTGAAAACCCTCAGGGCAGGAGAGGCAGGATATATCATAGCCGGCATCAGAAATGTCGGTGATACAAAGGTGGGAGACACCATTACCGATGCAGACAATCGCACTGCAGAGCCCTGTCCCGGGTATAAAGACATAAAACCCATGGTATTTTCAGGCCTTTACCCGATAGAGACCAACCAGTATGAAGATCTGAAGGACGCCCTTGACAAGCTGAGGCTTAACGACTATTCCTTTAATTTTGAACCTGAATCATCAACCGCCCTTGGATTTGGATTCCGGTGCGGGTTTCTCGGCCTGCTGCATATGGAAATTATAAAAGAGCGGCTCGAAAGGGAATTCAAACTCGTCCTGGTAAACACGGCCCCTACGGTAGTGTATAAAATAACAGAAACTGACGGAAATGTCCTGTATATAGACAGCCCGGCAAAACTTCCCGAAAAGTATGAATCCATTGAAGAGCCTTTTGTAAAAACCACCATTCTCGTCCCTGCGAGGTTCATTGGCCAGATACTGGAACTGTGTCAGGAAAAACGGGGCGTGCAAATAGATTTCAGCTATATAGGCACGGACCGTATCATGGTCACGTATGAGTTCCCGCTGAATGAGATTTTGTGGGACTTTTATGATAAACTAAAGTCTTCGTCAAGCGGCTATGCCTCGATGGACTATGAATTTCTTGGCTACCGGGAATCAAAACTGATCAAGCTTGATATACTGCTGAATGGAGAATCGGTAGACGCCCTTTCAATGATTGTCCATAAGGACAGGGCATACTATAAGGGGAGGCAAATCGCAGAAAAGTTAAGGCAGGAAATTCCCAGACAGCTTTTTGAGGTCGTCATACAGGCTTCGATCGGCAGTAAAATTATTGCCAGGGAGAGCATCAAGGCAATCAGAAAAAATGTGCTGGCCAAGTGTTACGGCGGTGATATTACAAGAAAAAGAAAGCTCCTTGAAAAGCAGAAAGAGGGCAAGAGGAGAATGAAGCAGGTCGGACGGGTCGAGATCCCGCAGGAGGCCTTTCTTGCAGTGCTGAAAGTGAAATAGGTAGATGGCAAATAAACATACGACACATAAATCAAAGTTCAGGGAATATACCGAGGCCATTTGCATAGCGGTACTGCTTGCCCTGCTGATCAGGGCATTTGTCGTACAGGCCTTTAAAATTCCTTCCGGATCAATGATCCCCACTCTTCTGGTCGGGGACCATATATTGGTGAATAAGTTTATATACGGCATGAAGGTCCCTTTTACCGACAGCAGGTTCCTGATCTTCAGTCCCCCCAAAAAAGGTGACATTATCGTATTTTCCTTTCCCAAAAACAAGGAACAGGAAGAGTGCACCAGTGCGTACAATAATATTTCATACAGGCTTGGAAACTCCTTCAGCAGCGGAAACCCTGCTTATCTTTTCAAGGACAACTGCAGGGATTTTATCAAGAGGGTTGTTGGCGTTGGCGGTGACAAAATAGAAATTAAAGACAAGACTGTATTTGTGAATGATATCCCGGTGACTGAAAAATTTATCATTCACAGAGACCCCGGAACAGAGGACTCTCCGAGAGATAATTTCGGCCCCTTTACCGTTCCGAGAAAGAGCTTTTTTGTGATGGGAGACAACCGTGACCAGAGTTATGACAGCAGGTTCTGGGGGATAGTAAAAATGGAAGAGTTAAAGGGTAAGGCCTTTATCATGTACTGGTCATGGAATAGTGAAGGAAGCCTGCTGGACAAAATCCGCTGGGAAAGAATTGGTAAACTTATCAAATAAATGACACCGTCATGTTTACAGGTCTGGTAGAAATTCAGGGAACAGTTACCTCAGTTAAGGAAACAGGAAGCGGCATCGGACTTTCTGTAAAGCCCGTTACTGATTATGAGCTTGTATTGGGAGACAGTGTGGCGGTAAATGGTGTCTGCCTTACCGTAACAGGGCATAACGGAGAAACATCATTTGATGTCTCCCCTGAAACCATGAGGAGCACGAACCTCGGAGAGTTGAAAAACGGTGATTGCGTGAATCTGGAGCGTGCGCTTCGGCTGTCAGACCGGCTTGGCGGACATATTGTATCGGGCCATGTTGATAATACAGGGTCTATCAGAAACATCCGAAAGACCGGTGAATACACATTTTATACGTTTGATGCGCCGAAAGATATCCTGAAATATGTAGTAAAAAAAGGCTCGATCGCTATTGACGGCATAAGTCTTACGGTTGTTGACCTTGACCATACGTCATTCAGCGTAGCTATTATTCCCCATACCCTTACGGCCACGAATATAGGACAGAAAAGAGTTGGTGACAGAGTAAACCTTGAGGTGGACATCATAGGGAAATACGTTGAGAAACTGCTTGATACTAAAGATTCTGACTCACATATGATGGATCTGTTAAAGGAAAAGGGCTTTATGAATGGCTAAGAAAAAAACAGTAACGAAGACATCAAAAAAGATTGCCCGATCACGCAGGACCTATAAATTCAATACCATTGAAGAGGCAATAGAAGATATTAAGGCCGGAAAGATGGTCATACTTATTGACGATGAAGACAGGGAAAACGAAGGTGACCTCACTATTGCAGCACAGAAAGTAACTGCCCAGACCATAAACTTTATGGCCAAGCATGGAAGAGGGCTTATCTGCCTCTCCCTGACCCCTGAGAAAGTGGAGCAGCTCAAGCTGCCCATGATGTCTGAACTGAACACATCAAGCTTTGGCACTGCGTTTACCGTATCCATTGAAGCCAGAAAGGGCGTGACCACCGGCATATCAGCATCTGACAGGGCCAGGACCATTAAAACAGCAATTAACCCAAAATCCAGGCCTGAAGATATAGCACGGCCCGGACATATATTCCCTTTAAGGGCCCAGCCCGGTGGCGTGCTCCAGCGTGCAGGCCAGACAGAGGGATCGGTTGACCTTGCACGATTGGCAGGCCTTAACGCTGCAGGCGTTATCTGCGAGATCATGAATGATAACGGGACTATGGCAAGGGTGCCGCAGCTTGCAAAGTTTGCGAAGAAACACGGACTTAAGATGGTCACCATTAAAGACCTGATCCAGTACAGGATGCGTAACGAATGTCTGGTACAGCGTCTTGCCACAACCAAAATGCCTACTGCTTTTGGCGGTGAGTTTAAGGCCATGATATTCGGCAACATGGTTGACAATACCACACACATTGCGCTGGTCAAAGGTGAGATTTCCCCTGATGAGGAGACAATTGTTCGTGTCCACTCTGAATGTCTGACCGGAGATGTCTTTGGTTCAAAGAGGTGTGACTGTGGAGACCAGCTTCACAAGGCAATGAACATAATCAAGAAAGAAGGCAAGGGCGTCATACTTTATATGAGACAGGAGGGAAGAGGAATCGGGCTGGTTAATAAGCTCAAGGCCTATGCCCTGCAGGATGAGGGTCTGGATACGGTTGAGGCCAATGAAAAACTGGGATTCAAGGCTGATATGAGAGACTATGGAATCGGCGCCCAGATTCTGGTCAATCTTGGTATTCGCAAGATGAAAATAATGACCAATAATCCCAAGAAGCTGATCGGTCTTGAGGGGTATGGTCTTAAAGTAGTAGGCAGAGTGCCCATTGAGGTCAAACCTCATGATAAGAATATAAAATATCTTTCCATTAAAAAAGAAAAGCTGGGGCATATGCTTAAGAATGTTTAACCCTTTTTTTGGGGTTTAAGTAAGCTATAACGTACAGGAGGAGCAATGAAAATATTTGAGGGAGAGCTTCAAGCCAAAGGCCTTAAGTTTGCAATCATTGTCAGCCGCTTTAATGATTTTATCGGAAGCAAGCTGCTTGAAGGGGCGGTAGATGCATTGACCAGGCACGGAGCATCAGAGCAGAATATAGAGATCATCAAAGTGCCCGGAGCATATGAGATACCGCTTGCTGCAAAAAAAGTGGCTTCAAAAAAGAAGCATGATGCCGTGATCTGCCTCGGCGCCATAATTCGCGGTGCAACCCCTCACTTTGATTATGTCGCGGCAGAGGCATCAAAGGGAATCGCCCAGGCATCTCTGGACACAGGGATTCCCATAGCATTCGGGGTCCTTACGACCGATACGATTGAGCAGGCTGTTGAGAGGGCCGGCACAAAGAGCGGGAACAAGGGATGGGACTGCGCAATGGTCGCCATTGAGATGGCACAGCTCTTTAAGAAGTTATGAGTAATGAGTTAAGAGTAATGGGTAAAGGACAAGTAAATAAAACGTGTCTTTCCTCATTGCCTTTTTTTCATATTTTTTTTCTCGTCACTCGTTACCCGTCACCCATTACTGCCTTATGAAACGACGACGATCAAGAGAGTATGCCCTTCAGATTCTCTTTCAGCTTGAACTGACCGCCAATAAACTGAACGATGCAGTGCTCGATGAATTCTGGGAAAACAACAAAGAAGACGATGATGTAAAAAAATTCACCTACGACATTGTAAGCTCTACCCTTGAACACCTCGATGAAATTGACCGGACAATCCAGAAAGCGGCAGAACACTGGGTTATTGAACGAATGGCTGCCATAGACAGAAATATCCTCAGGGCAGCCACATACGAACTGCTCTATCGAACTGACATCCCGCCATCCGTCGCGATCAATGAGGCCCTTGAAGTGGCCAAAAAATATTCCACAGAAGATTCAGCCCCTTTTATAAACGGGATACTGGACAAGATCGCCGCAGAGGTAGTACCTGCCTCTTCCGGAAACAATACTTAGTCAGAGATACCGAGGGCCTGCCATGCCTCCTTGTGCAATCATATCAGATGTCCATGCCAACCTTGAGGCCCTTCACGCTGTACTGGACATGATCGATAAAGAACGTGTATCTGACCTTTTTTTTCTCGGTGATGCTGTAGGATACGGGCCCGACCCCAACTCATGCACCCGGCTTCTCAGAGAAGTATCAAAGGTTTTCATTGCCGGCAATCATGACCGGAAGGCTGTCGGTCTTTCCCAAATGTCTTTTTTCAATCCTCATGCAAGGCTTGCCATAGACTGGACCATGGATGTCCTCACCGATGAAAACAGGGCGTTTCTCACGTCAGCTCCTCTTACCTATGAAAACGATGCTAAGAACATCTTTCTTGTGCACAGTTCACCCAAATACCCCGAGGAATGGAATTATGTAGAAGGAAAAGAAAACGCGCTCAAAAATTTCCCCTATTTTCATCAGACATACTGCTTTCTCGGTCACTCCCACATACCCTTTATTGCGGAGCAGTCACGTAACGGAAAAATCGTCCTGTATCATGTATCTGCAAAGATCAGACATGATTGCAGATATATCATTAATACAGGAAGCGTTGGACAGCCCAGAGACGGAAACCCGGCAGCCTGTTATGTGATTTTCAGGAGAAACGTGTTAGAAATAAAAAGAGTCCCGTATGATATATTAGTAACGCAGAAAAAAATGAACGCCGCCGGTCTCCCGGATTGTCTCATTACCAGACTGGCAAAGGGAAGATAAATATATCTGATGACACAGATTAACAGACTTGATTACACAGATGACAATAGAATGTATGAGCTGTGTAATCGTCTCTCAAATCAGTGAAATCAGGTTTAATACATTAAACCAGGAGGGTTAACTTGATACCACGTTATTCACGGCCTGAGATGGCAAAGATATGGGAGCCTGAAAACAGATTTCAGAAATGGCTTGATGTTGAAATCGCGGCCTGTGAGGCATGGGCAAAAAAAGGGGAAATTCCTAAAAAAAGTCTTGCAACAATAAAGAAGAAGGCCGGCTTTAATGTCAAAAGAATAGATAAGATCGAGGAGAAGGTCAAGCATGACGTTATTGCATTTCTCACCTCAGTTGCTGAACATGTCGGTCCTGATTCCCGATATGTCCACAAGGGGCTGACCTCTTCAGATGTGCTTGATACAGCATTGGCAGTGCTGATGAAGGAAGCGGCAGATATCATTATTCATGATATAAAAAATATTATGAAGGTGCTGAAGACAAATGCGCTGAAGTACAGGGGAACGCTGCAGATGGGAAGAAGCCATGGCATTCATGCAGAACCCACGACCTTCGGCCTGACCTTTGCCCTGTGGTATGCCGAAATGGAGCGTAATCTTCAGCGTATGAAAACGGCCAGGGAAACGATCAGTTATGGTCAGCTCTCGGGTCCGGTCGGTACATTTTCGAGCCTTCCCCCGGACATTGAATCCTTTGTATGCAAAAAACTCGGTTTAAAACCGGCTCCTGTGGCAACACAGGTGATCCAGCGGGACAGGCACGCAGAGTATATGAATACACTTGCGCTCATTGCAGGAGCTATTGAGAAGATGGCAATCGAAATAAGACATCTGCAGAGGACTGAGGTGCTTGAAGCAGAGGAACCGTTTACAAAAGGCCAGAAAGGTTCATCAGCAATGCCCCACAAGAGAAATCCCATTGGCAGTGAAAATCTGAGTGGTCTGGCGCGTGTGGTCCGGTCAAATGCAATGGCTGCCATGGAGAACATTCCTTTATGGCATGAACGGGACATAAGCCATTCATCCGTGGAACGGATCATTATCCCTGACAGCACTATCCTTATTAATTATATGCTTGTACGGCTTACAGGAATTCTCAGGGGCATTCAGGTATATCCCGAGAGAATGAAGGAAAATATACAGCTGAGCAACGGCCTGTTCTGCTCACAGAGGGTCCTGCTTATGCTCACGGAAAAGGGGCTGAGCAGGGAGAAATCATACAGTCTGGTCCAGAGCAATGCAATGCAGAGCTGGAAGCAGGGAATACACTTCAGGGAAGTTCTGCAAAAAGACAAAACTATCGGAATGTACCTGGGCAAAAAAGATATTGAGACACTCTTTGATCTGAAATTTTACACAAAACATGTGGATTACATATTAAAGAGAGTGTTTAAAAAGAGATAGCGCTTCAGCTCTCATGCGATGTCCTGAGTTTTTTTATCTCTCCCTTATGTTTCTGCAGAATATACTGAATGTGATATGCAAAACCTGCTAATTGGAATAACTCAGGGTCTTGTCAGCAATTAATCCCTTAATATACTTAGGTTTCACACAGTTGCGAAGCAGTGTTTCCTGTGTAATCATGCCCTGTTTGAAGAGGTTCACCAATGAGCGGTCCATGCTGATCATGCCGTCCTGCGAACTTGACTCTATGGAACTTGCTATCATATGGGTCTTGCCTTCGCGTATCAATGTCCTGATTGCATCAGTGGCAACCATGACCTCACAGGCAATGATAAGCCTGTTTTCATGTGCATGAGGCAAAAGCCGCTGACAGATGATGCCTTCAAGGGCCCCTGCAAGTTGAACACGTACCTGATCATGCTGATGTGAGGGAAAAACATTGATGATTCTGTCGACTGTCTGAATTGAATCTTTTGTATGAAGACTGGAAAAAACCAGGTGTCCTGTCTCCGCTGCAGTGATGGTAGCACTGAACGTTTCAAGGTCTCGCATTTCACCGACCAGTATCACGTCAGGGTCCTGCCGGAGAACATGCTTTAATGCAGAAGCAAAGGACAGGGTATCTCCATGCACTTCCCTCTGCTCAACAAGGGCTTTATGATGATTATGGATATGCTCAATCGGATCTTCAATGGTAATAATGTGACACTCTCTTTCGTGGTTAATCAGTTCAATGACCGAAGCCATAGTTGTTGATTTGCCTGACCCGGTCGGACCGGTAACGAGAACAAGACCTGAATTACGACGGGCCAATTGAGTCAGCACACGTACCGGTACGCCTAAATCTTCCATTGTAGGTATTTTCAGGGGGAGCGCACGGAACGCTGCTGCCAGGGTTCCCCGCTGGTAATGAATATTCCCCCGAAACCTGCTCAACCCCCTGATACTCAGTGCAAAATCCAGTTCCCTCTGATCGATCAGGACATTTTTCTGCTCATCGCTCAGCACCCCGAAGATAAGCCTTTCCAGGTCTGCAGGTGACAGCTCCGGCAGGTCCATACTTTCAAGCACACCTCCTATCCTCATGACAGGCGGGCGACCAGCCGCCATATGTAAGTCAGAGGCCTTCTTTTCAATGCACACCTTAAACAGCTCTATTATCTCGTCTCTATCGTTCAACGTCTTTCCCCTTTCTATAACAGGAAATACATATTCATAGTCTTTTAATCATAATTACGACATTTATTTATAAAACCTTAAATATGGCTATAAATTTTTTTTACGATTTTTCATGTAAGCCACCAGCACCCTGTTTTTATTACAGATTTTGAATGCGAAATACTCCGTAAAACTGAGAGCTGTTATATGGAGAAAGTGCCCGGACATGATTAAACAATCAAGGGAATACATATCCATAACGTTGTCAGAATATGCGTACCTTTATGGTATGCTAAAAATATACGTCCAGACCCCGCTCTACTTCATTCTTTTAAGCACAATATGATCCGGGGAAAAAGACTATTGTCTTCCTGCTGAGAACATGGGCCGGCGTATCCTTGTTGGCTCATTGGAAAAGATAGATATATCAGGAACAGGAAAGAATGAGACGCTATATAAGACCGCTATCAAAGATATTTCTTCACCAATTACTGTAACCGCCATACAATGAACAGATCCTTTAACATGAAATTAGGTTGTCTGCTCTCCATGAGCGTATGGGTGCTGTTTGTTGTCCCACTGGTAAAAGCAGAAGATACATATACCAATCCGGTGCTTGTTGAAACCATACCCCTGAGCGCCGAACATACAGGTGAAAAACGTGTTATCCAGTTCAGCGGCGTTATGGGAATAGGTGATCCAGCGGTATTATTGCATAACGGAATATATTACCTTTACCCCACAGGAGATAACAGAGGGTTTGATGTGTATACATCTTCTGACATGGTGAATTGGGAAAAAGGCCCAAGGGTATTTCATGCTGATGAAAGGGGGGCCTGGGCACCGGATGTTTTTTTCGATAATAAGACAAAGAAATTTTATCTTTACTATACCGTAAACAGGAATGTTGGAGTTGCAGTGTCTGACAGCCCTGATGGCATATTTATTGATAAGGGTCTCCTTATTCATGGGGCTATTGATGCCCATATGTTTGAAGATGATAACGGGGCCTATTACCTCTACCATGTTACGTTCCCTGCCTTCATTATACATGTACAGCCCATGGCGACACTTACAACAATAAAGGGGAAGCCGGTCCGGCTTCTATATCCTACTGAACATTGGGAGAAGAGACATACGCCTCTGACCGAGGCACCATGGTTGTTGAAATATCAGGACATATATTATCTT
>CAMYJJ010000025.1 GCA_947258735.1 Thermodesulfovibrionia bacterium
GGTCATATCCAGTAAACGCAGCGCCCCAATCTGTTTGTCAAAACGTATTACTCTGCCCTTCTGCAATAAAAATCCAAAAATCATACCTGTAATTAACCCGTTAATAAGTGTACTCATCTGCTTTCACCTCCACGATAAAGAATAAGGGCAAACATAATGCCAAATCCAAAGAAACAGACCACTACAATGAGTCCGCTGACCGCAAGCTGGACCATTGCCCCCAACCCGTATCCGCTCGGACATCCTCCTGCCAGTCTGGCCCCGAACATCAGAATGACCCCTCCTATAAAGGCAAACACGCCGCGTTTTACCGGGTTTGAACCAAAACGGGATGCCCACATGTCAGGGACTGCTTTTACTTTAAAACTCCCGTCTGTTATGGATGATATAAAAGAACCCGCCAGTATCCCGACGACAAACAGTACCTGCCAGTCTGCCTTGGGACTGAACCATTTGTAATACGTCATTGATGCTACTTTATCAGGAGCAAAAAGCTGCTGGATATAGGCGCTGACACGCACAAAACAGGATGAGGCCCCAAAGTAGTTACCGGCTATCCAGACAGACAAAATGATCACTATGCCGACAAGTCCTCCTGCCAGATACGGACTCCACCCGCCGTTATTATTTTTATTCATTCACATATACCTCCATTTATTTAATTCTTAATCAAAAGAATTTCTGAAACTGTGCATCAGGTTAATCATATAATCCTTTGTCATTCCCGCAGTTTGTTGAGCGGGAATCCAGAATTTTGTTTAGAGGTTGGATTCCGTCTAAAGGATTGCCGGAATGACAACCTTGTTTTTGATACCAAGCAGCTCTGCTGCTGCGTTATTTATTATTGTATCACTAGAAGCAAACAGCTTAAATTTAACTTTGGACAGTAATTAATGAAGCAATTACTATGCCAGAATAAAGATGTTGTTTCTGATTCGTTTGAAAATTGTGTTAGAATTAAAAAATAATTTACGTATATTAAATTTGTATCAGGAGTATATCGTGAAAAAAACTAAAAATAAAAAAGTCCCTGCCGCTATTTCAGAGAGTTTTAAGGGTAACAGTTTTCACCCTGCCATCCTGGAAAGCATTGCAGAAGGTATAGTTGTCATTGGACTGGACCGGAAGATCATTTTTGTTAATAAGATGGCCAGAGACCTGATAGGCATTAAGGATGATGTACCGGAAGGAAAACAGTGCAGCGACATAATCAGGACGGATCTCTGCAAGAATAACTGCCCCGTAGAATCGTCAGGTACTCCTGAAAGCTGTGCCTCTTATTTTATGAATATTAATCTGTATAAGAGTGACAACGAATCAATTCCCCTCTGTCTGAATGTGGCCCCCTTATATGATGGCAATGGTGGGATTGCAGGTTTTATAGAGAACTTCAGACCCATGAGTGAAGCGGTAAAAGCCATTGAATCTCTTAAGCAGACCAATGTGGTCCTTACGCAGGAAAAAGACAAGGTTGATTCAATTATCGAGAGCCTGGCGGACGGCGTATTTACCGTGGATAACCAGCTGCGCATAACAAGCTTTAACAAAGGCATGGAAATTTTAACGGGCTTTAAAGAAGCTGACGTGAATGGAAAACAGTGTGGTGATGTGTTGAGTGCTGATAACTGCATTGACAATTGCCCTTTTGCCCATACGTTGAAGATCGGCTATGGTATTGCAAATGTCAGGGAGCGTATCTCAAAGAAAGAAGGAGATACCATCCCCGTATTTATGAGCACTGCATTTCTCAGGGATGAAAAAGGAGAGATTGAATTCATAGCAACGGTAAAAGATGCATCCGAGATTGAAAGGCTCAGAAGAGATGTGAATGAAAGATATCAGCTTTCCAATATTATTGGAAAAAGCAGCCAGATGCAGCAGATTTTTGAGCTCATCGAGGTCCTCGGTGATGCAGACTGCTCAATTCTTATCGAAGGGGAAAGCGGCACAGGCAAGGAGCTCGCTTCCCGTGCCATCCATCATGAAAGTTACAGGCGAAGCAAGCCCTTTGTGAAGGTCAACTGCAGCGCTATAGTGGAAGGCCTTTTTGAGAGTGAACTCTTTGGACATGTCAAAGGCGCATTCAGCGGTGCGATAAAAGACAAGCCCGGCAAATTTGAAATTGCCGATAAGGGCACGATCTTTCTCGATGAAATTGCTGATATGCCCATTTCATTACAGCCTAAGCTCTTAAGAGTTCTTCAGGACATGGAATTTGAGAGAGTAGGGGACAACAGGACCAGAAAGGTCGATGTCAGGGTCATTGCTGCTACCAATAAGCGTCTTATTGATGAAGTTGAAGCAGGCAGGTTCAGAAAGGACCTGTACTACCGGCTTTGTGTCGTGCCCCTGATCATGCCTTCACTGAGAGACAGAAAAGAGGACATTCCTCTTCTTGTCAACCATTTTCTTGAGAAGTGCTACATGAAGAACCCTAACAGGCCAAGAATCACTGAGGTCACGCCATCAGCCCTTGCAGCCATACTGGACTATGACTGGCCTGGAAATATCAGAGAGCTTGAGAATGCAATTGAGCATGCTTACATCCGTACCAGAAGAGAAGTGATAGATAATGATGCTCTTCCATTATCAGTGACAGACAGCGCAAATATAAAAGGCCTGTCCCTGGATGTAAACAGTTCACCGGTAACAGTAGAAGTCATACAGCGACATTATATTGATGAGCTTATGAAAAAATATAACGGCAATAAAACCATGGTTGCAAAGGACCTGGGTATCAGCCGGACTACTCTCTGGAGAAGGTTAAGGGAAACAGCTTCAGAGAATTAAATGTTTCAAGTTGAAACACAAATGTTTCATCATCAGTTTCATCGATGGTTCAATTTGAAACGTAAATACTTATCCATTTAATCATTTCCATCTTAAACAGTCTCTTATCTTGATAAATCCATTAAAACAGTATAATTCCACAATGGCATGGTAATTGCGATTATTTATGCAATAATCCAGTCAATTATTCAGTGCAATTTAAGTTTTGACAAACGGTCATTATCAATATAAATTCGCGTACATAGTCAGTATATTAAGAAGTCATGAGGAGGAGAAATCTATGAATAAATGTAGAAGACGTATCATATGTTTTACAGCAATGACGTTGGTTTTAAGTATCATATCTACTTCATATGCCACAAACGGGTATTATGCTAATGGATATAGTGTACAGAATAAGGGGCTTGCCGGAGCTGCAACAGCGCTTCCTCTTGACACCATTGCTGCTGCGGCTAACCCGGCCGGAATGGTATGGATCGGCAGTCGCGCTGATATTTCCCTGGCATTATTTATTCCGATCAGGGAATATACAATTACCGGTAATCCATCAATGGCACCCATGACATTTGGTCTGGCACCCGGATCAGTCGAAAGTGAGTCCAAGCTGTTCGTTATTCCTTCGTTAGGGTACAACCGAATGATGAATGATGACTATTCCATAGGAATTTCTCTTTATGGAAATGGGGGAATGAATACTGATTATAATACGAACACTTTTGGTGGAACGACACCAACCGGAGTTGATCTGGGACAGTTATTTCTAGTTCCTACCTATGCAAGAAAGTTAAATGCAAAACACTCAATCGGGTTAAGTCCTATCATTGCTTACCAGAGATTTGAAGCAAAAGGGCTTCAGGCATTTTCAGGTTTTTCCAGTGATGGGACAAAGCTTACCAATAATGACCATGAGAGCTCATTTGGGTATGGCGGCAGGATAGGCTACCTGGGAGAAGTTGCTCCGGGAGTGTTTTTGGGAGCTACCTATCAGACAAAGATATATATGAGTGAGTTTGATGATTATGCGGGTCTTTTTGCTGAACAGGGTGATTTTGATATTCCGGCAAGCTGGAGTGTCGGTCTTGCTGTTAAAGCAACCCCTGAAATTACCATTGCCCTTGATGTGCAGCAGATTCTGTACAGTGATGTTAAATCAGTCAATAATCCTTTTTTACCGAATCTGCGAACAGCATTTCTCGGGAACGACGGGGGTGCCGGTTTTGGCTGGGAAGACATTACCGTTGTTAAGGTAGGCGCTCAATGGCAGGCTGCTCCGGAATGGATAGTCAGGGCAGGGTACTCTTATGGGGAACAGCCCATTCCTGATACTGAGGTGATGTTTAATATTATTGCCCCCGGGGTAATAGAGCACCATATTACCGCTGGCTGTACAAAGAAGATAGGAAGTAACCAGGAACTGCATCTGGCTTTAATGTATGCACTTGAAAATGACGTTACCGGTGCCAATCCGCTTGAGGTGCCGGGACAGCAGACGATAAAACTGACCATGAACCAGTGGGAATTTACAGCTGGGTATTCCTGGAAATTCTGATATTCTGAACGGTACATAAAAAAAGCCATCCTTTATGATAAGGGAGGGCTTTTTTGTCTTCGTGTTTAGTCCCCCCATGTATCAGGAAGGGTAAAAAGCTGATATTTTTCTGGATTCCCGATGAACAGATCTCGGGAATAACTGCTGTTAATACTCCGAATCTTGCAGGCTGTCCTGAAATTGTCATCCTGAACTTGATTCAGGATCCCAGCCTTATGCAACATATTGAAATGAAGAGATTCTGAAATAAATTCAGAATGACACAATAGCCATTTACTGAATTATCGGACAACATGCAAGCTGAGGGGTGGTTCACTTTTCTGGATTTATTTCGGAAGAATAAAAAAGAAATTGTTTCCGTTATGCGTTGCCTCGTATCCCACGGTGCCGCCGTGGATTTCGATGGCGTTTTTTATGAATGACAGTCCATGTCCTGTCCCGGGCTGGCTGATAACATTACTTCCCCTGAACTCTTCGTTAAATAACTTGTCTCTTTCGTCGTGAGCTATATGTGGACCCGTACTGAAAACATTGAATTTGACGCCGTCTTTCCCTGACCCGAAATAATCCTTAATTATTTCATGTCCGTATGAGATATATTTTCTGGTTTCTCCTGATTCAGTGTTAATTTCCTTTGTGTACTTTACGACATTTGAAAAAAGATTTGCATACACCTGGGCGACGAGCCCTATATCAACGACTGTAATAATTTCTGATTCAGGGATTCCACTGCTTTTATTGTCAACGGTTATGCCCATTCGTTTCATCTGTTCAATATAACGGTCCAGTTGAGGCTGGATCACATCTTTTTTCATATTGCATTCCTTGGTCCGTGGAGTAAGTCTTCCCTGGTCAAAATGGCTCTTCCGGAAAAGGGTCTCGATAAAAAGACTCATATTGATATAATGTTTTTCTATGTTCTCCAGTTCCCGTGTCAGTCCATGGTTTATGTCTGTTAATTCCTCGGAGAAGTCCTGCATACATGTGCTGTCACACTTTCCGGATACGAATTTTTCTTTAAATGATGTTCCCATAGCTATATTCTTCTCAATTTTTTTTCTCAGGCCCCTGAGGAACAGTTTATAAACCATGTTCGGTACGATTATGTTGTGCTCTATGTCAGCTACAAGAGACTTGATGAATCTCAGATGCTCAATGTTTTTCTGAATCAGAAACTTGTTATGCAGCTTGAACCCTATCCGGTTTGCATACTTTTCAAAAAACAGTTTTTTATGTTTATTCAGGTCTATTACGGGATAGATCACCAGCAATCCAAGGACATCATCTGTTACCTCAAACGGGAGTTCTTCAATGAGAGGTTCTTTCCCGCGAATTGTCAGAACCAGTCTGTCATTGCCCGCCATGTACGGGTGGTCTCCCGGTGCAATGTCATGCGGGGGAGGGGAGTTCAGTTCATCTTGTTCTCCACTGGTCATTGCAGCAAGGGACAGGGTATCGTGTTTGGGGTCAATGAGGTACAGTCTGGCATCAAGATTAAAAAACCCCTTTGGAATGGCAACGCACAGGTGATAAAAATCTTCAAGTCCTACCAGCTCCTGAGACAGATCAAAAAATGTTTTCAGGGCATTATTTTCCTTGGCTGAGAAATTATACTCCTGATAATCTCTTTTCTTGGTCTCTATACGTTCAAATATATGATTCATATACGTGGTAAACATTCAATACATAGTATGTTCTGCATGCTGGTGGTGAAACCGCTATAACCATTCTATCATAATTGATTGCTTATAACGTTCCGACAGGCTGGTACTGCACACATTTTCTTATCGCAGCAGAACATACAGTGCCCCAAGCCCTCCATCACACTGCCGTGCCGAAACAAAGGCCGCGACCTGCTTTCTGTACCGCTTTGAGAGGAGCCTGACTACAGCTTCTTTCAGCACTGGTCCTTTTGTTGACCCAAGCCCTCTGCCATGGATTATTTTAATACATTTAAATCCGTTCTTAAGTGATTCCCTGATAAAATGCTCTACTTCGAGCCGGGCATGCTCAAGGATTACACCATGCAGATCAAGGCAATCCTGAATGGCGTAATGACCTTTATGGAGTCTGGCAGCTATCGTATCCCCATAGTCTTTATTGATCCATTCTATATATTCCGGGGTATCAGGAAGATGCACCGGACGCGTGCCGTTCACAATCTCCTCAAGGGCGGTAACAGCCTCCATGTCCAGCGATGCGGGTGTGCAACTTTCTGATGACTTTTTTTTAGGATGTAAGGGCAGCTCTCTAAACTCCCTTATTTCTCTGACTTCCTGCATTGCATCCCTGAAGATCGTTTCATCGCTTAAAGCAGCAGTTAACGGAGCAGGTTTTGCAGGATGAGGGAGACTGTTTTTTTTCTTTTTCATCTTAAGAAGCTTTTTAAGGTCTTTAAAAGGATGATTAAAAGAGGTATCAGCGCTGTACTTTTTTGAATTCATATTACTAACCAGAGTCAGTCCATAAACGTTCTTTTGGTCATGCCCGAAGTTTTAAATCGGGTATCCAGAACCACCAAAAACACTGGATTCCCGCCCAACAGATCGCGGGAATGACGGTTAAATGTTTGAGTTAATTAGTATGCGATGCGAATTAATAAAGCATTACAGAAATATCATGCATATGAATTAATTCTCAAGGGCCTCTCTGGTCATCTGCTCGGCTTTACTAAATACAGCATCTTTTTCCTCTTCGGTTCTTGCCTCAATATAAAACCTGACCTTGGGCTCTGTTCCGGAAGGCCTGATCATGAGCCATGAACCATCGTCAAATACCAGTTTAGTCCCGTCAACGGTGATTATGTCTTTGACGGTCCTGTTATTACCATTGATACGCAATGTTGAACCTACAGGGTATTTGTCCCTGATCACGGAAAGTTTGTCTGACAGCGTATCTCCGATGAGTGACCTGTCGACTTCAATACCTGATCGGTCAGGAAAGTAGTAACCAAATTCATCCATAATATCTTTTAAATAATCACCGATGTTCTTACCCGTTACAGCCATCATCTCGATAGATAAAAGCAGACCGAACAGGGCGTCTTTTTCCAGGGTATGATTAAATCCTGATATGCCGTCTGATTCTTCAAAGCATACAATTGCCCTCTCAGTAGTGTCTTTCGTCATGAAAGGCCTGAAGTTTTTAAAGCCCACCATCGTCTCTTTTATGGGAATTCCCAGTTTTTCTGATATGGCATTTACCAGATTGCTTGTTCCAACTGATTTGACTGCTATGCCTGAAAACCCTTTATGGACATGGAGAAAATGAAGAGCCATGGCACCGAAATAATTCATCGGTATCTGGATGTTTACATCAGCATAACGAATCCTGTCACCATCAGGGTCCATAATAATCCCAAGCCGGTAAGCAGCGGTACTTGTATTGAGAGATTCTTCAACGCCTTTCATATTGGTCTCTGAAGGCTCGGGTGCCACACCTCCAAACAGAACATCATCCTCTGTCCTGAGATACATGATTTTGCTGCTCTCGCCTATAATCCTCTGTATTCTGTTTCGTGTAGCGCCATGAACGTTATCTATACAGATAAAACAGTCCTGCTGATCAATGAAATTTCTGATTTTATTAATATCAACTGTTTTCCGGTCATGTATATATTTTATGTACAGGTCAGTGGGGTCTATCCGTTCAATAGCTGCAGGGTCTGTTTTCTCCAGTACAGGAGACCGGGACATCATTCTGTTTGCTATCTCTTCTATCTTCGTTGTAATTTCAGGTCCCGCAGGACCGCCGTCTGAGGGATTGAATTTGAATCCTCCATAGTTTGCAGGGTTATGCGAAGGGGTCAGATTTATAGAACAGGCCGCATGAAGCGACTCGATAGCAGTAGAAAATTCCGGGGTCACTGCTTCACCAGCATACCATGTTCTAATGTCATGTGTCTGAAGGAGGCCGATAACTTCCCGCGCAAACTTCGGCCCGAGAAAGCGGTTGTCATGTCCCACAATAACTCCTCTTCTTTTAATTTCGTCAAACCCGGACACGCCCATGGCTTTCATAACATCAGGGTCATGTCCCTTAAACATTTCTATTATTGCTGAAGTAACTATTCTGACCGTGTTAAACGTATAATCAGAACCGATCTCACCCCGCCACCCTGAGGTACCGAACACAACATTGATGGGATCATTATTTTCATAAGCAAATTTCTCTATCTCAGATAACAGGTGCCTGTTTGCATCAACGTCAGTCAGTATGGTTTTCCAGCATTCAGCAGCATTCTCAAATGTATGGGACATCATTTCTCCTGGTATAGTTTTGATTTGGATTTATATATATTATCATAAGGGAACCCTGATTTCTCTTCTGTATGAGATAAATGATCCGCAGCCATTGCAGATTTGATGTTGTCTTATCGTTGTCATCCTGAACCTGCCTACCGGCAGGCTTGTTTCAGGATCTAAAGTACATACAACTAATTGGAAGAATGAGATTCTGAAATAAATTCAGAATGACACAGAAGCTATTGATGTATTTTCTGACAGCCTGTGCTGCTGCGAAGTGGTTAGCGTTATTTATTGTCTTAATCAATGCAATGAGTTACAATTATTTCCACCATGATCATTTCTGTTATAGGTGCAGGTTCATGTGACAAAAAAACATTTTCAACGGCTGAAGATGTGGGGCGGCTGATTACCCAACGTGGGGCCACACTCATAACAGGAGGTCTCGGCGGGGTGATGGAGGCCGCATCCAAAGGGGCACATGAAGCAGGAGGAACCGTAGTAGGTATCCTCCCGGGATTCAGCAATGCTGATGCAAACAAGTATGTAACTGTACCATTAGCTACAGGGCTCAGTCATGCCAGAAACGTGATTGTTGTCAGGTCAGCAGATGCGGTCATTGCTGTTGCTGGGGAGTATGGGACGCTTTCTGAAATAGCCATTGCACTTAAACTTGGCAAACCAGTTATCGGCATTAATACATGGGAACATATTGATGGTATTGTGAAAGCTGATACTGCTGAAGATGCGGTTTCCAGGGCATTTGATTTGGCCGATAAATAATCGTAAGGGCGAACGGCCGTTCGCCCCTACAATAAATTACTTTCCTGACGGTGTATTCAGATACTTAAAGAAAGCACCTTTTGTGGACAGTACCAGCCAGTCTGTATCAGACAGTGTTGTCTGGTAGGTCTCCATGGTTTTTATGAAATTGTAGAACTCACGTGACTCAGGGCTCTGGTTATAGGCCTTCGCATAGATAGTCGTTGCCTCGGCATCAGCCTTTCCTATGATCTCCTGGGCTGTTTTATAAGCACCTGACTGGATCTTCTTCAGTTCCCTTTCCTTGTCGCCAAGAATCTTGGAAGCCCCTCCCTGTCCTTCAGAACGGAATTTGTCTGCTATCCTCTTACGTTCAGTAATCATTCGCTCGTAAATTTTCTTCTGAACTTCCTCAACATAGTTGATTCTTTTAAGCCTGATATCAAGCAGCTCTATACCCAGTTCCAGGGTACGGGGAGCTGCATTGGTTATGATGGACCTTGTCAGTTCTTCCCGGCCGAATTTAATTTTCTGTAAAATAGTTGAGATCTCTCCTTCTACAAGCACATCAGGTAAATTTGGAGTTCTGTTTGTAGAACGCACAATCTCAACAAGCAGGTGTTTGGCAATCGCGTTCCTGGTTTCACCGTCCAGAATATCATCAAGCCTTGACTGGGCGCCCCTTTCGTCCCTGACACGCTGGAAAAAGAGAAGCGGGTCTTTAATATGCCATCTGGCATAGGTATCCACCCATATAAACCTTTTGTCTTTGGTCGGGACCTGATTAGGATCGCCATCCCACTCCAGAAAACGCTTTTCGAAAAAGTTCGCCTCCTGGATAATCGGGATCTTAAAGTGAATACCCGGGGCGGTTATGGGCTCCCCTATAGGTTTTCCAAACTGCGTTATAATGACCTGCTCGACTTCTCTGACAATAAATGCAGATGAAACAGCAATGATAAATATGAACAGAACAATTCCGGCAAGTATTACGGGTTTGGCTTTATTCATTTGGCACCTCCCCTGTCCAGCTGGAAAAGTGGCAGTATGCCGGTCGTGTCTTCATCAGTAATAAGCTTTCTTCCAACTTTTTGCATTACATCGTTCATTGTCTCAAGGTAGATACGCTGCCGGGTGACTGATTTTGCCTTTAGATACTCGGTGTAAACAGAACTGAATTTCGATGCCTCACCCTGTGCACTGTTTACCCTCTCAAGGGCATATCCCTTTGCCTCTTCAATGGTTCTCTCTGCTTCCCCACGCGCCTTGGGGATGATCTTGTTATATTCTGACTTTGCCTGGTTAATCAGTTTTTCCTTTTCCTGTTCTGCTTCGTTAACCTCATTAAAAGCGGGCTGCACCGGTTTTGGCGCGTTCGCGTCCTGAAGAACAACCTGGTCAACCTTGATCCCCAGTTCATACTGGTCACATAACTCCTGAAGTTTTACATTGACAGAATCCGCTACCTCCTGACGCCCGAACGTTATCACTTCGTCCACCGTTCGATCACCCACAATATTTCTCATAACCGCCTCATTAATATCACGGAATGTTTTTTCCGCATTTCTTACTTTGAACAGGAACTTGTAGGGATCATTAATACGGTACTGAACAATCCATTCCACTTCAGCCGCATTCAGATCTCCTGTCAACATTAACGATTCTTCCTGATAACCTGTTCCCGAATACCTTGTCCTTACTCCGGGCTGGGACGTACGAAAACCGAATTCAAGTTTTAATTGTCTCTCTATAGGCACTTTATACACCTGTTCAATGCCAAACGGGAGCTTGAAGTTCAGTCCGGGATTGACAGTACGGGTATACTTGCCGAATTGCACAACCACTCCTACCTCTTCAGGCTCTACCGTAAACCAGGTAGACAGGAACAGGCCCAGCACCAGAATAACGACTGCAGCTGCAGCAACGGCCTTGAAATTAATTTTTGGCGGTTTAAAATCCTTGAAATCCTTAAAGTCCTTAAAATCAAATGGTGGTTTTTGGTCCATTCACATTACCTCCTGTATAGATATCAGACATAGTAATCGATACCAGTCTTTATTGCAACTACAGGGAGATTTAATTATGTGTTGATGATAGTTTGAGCTGTCACTTTGACTTTGATCGGGAGTCCAGAGTTTTTTCATTCAAATTCCCAGCTTTCGCTATTATGACAGCAGAAATGGACGTTATTGCAGCAATGATGAGAAGTACTTAACCTGCGATGACAGATCATGGAGCTTCGTTCATAAATATGCTTAAGTAAGCGGCATAAATGCCGATCTATATACTAATAGGCTTATATATATATATAAGAATAACGTATTACTATATTAACTAATAACCTGGAGGAAGTATGAGAGAGAAAAACAGAATACTTATCGTAGACGATGATCAATCGATCGGAGAGTTTTTAAGCGAGATGTTTGCTGATGACGGGTATGTGACCACAACGGTATATAACGGAGCCAGCGCAATGACACGTCTGGAAAACGAAGAGTATCAGCTTGTCCTGCTTGATCTGCGGCTTCCTGATATGCATGGCACCGAAATTCTGCAAAAGCTCAGGATACAGTATCCGGACATTGATGTGATCATCATAACGAGTTATGCATCAATTGACACCGTGGTGAATGCATTGCGCCTGGGCGCAGTGGATTACCTCTTTAAGCCGTTTGATGATCTGGAGTTTGTTATGAGGGTCGTCAATAGAACATTTGAGCAGCGTCGGACCAGGGAAGAGAATAAGCAGCTTGTCCGGGACCTGCAGCAGAGGACCGTTGAGCTGGAGGAAGCGGTCAAGCGTCTGACATCGGTAAATGAGGTGAGCAAGGCGATGCACTCGATACTGAATATTGATGAGCTGGTCAGCTTTTTTGCACAACTGGTCGCGGTCCAGCTGGGAGCACGCCGCGTATCCATCATGCTGATAGACAGACAGACAGGAGAGATGAAGATAGATGCATCGATTGGGCTGGATGCAGACCTGATACACTCCGTGCGCGTCCGGGTGGGCGAGGGCATAGCAGGATGGGTAGCAGAGCATGGCGAGGCAGTACTGGTCAATGATATAGAACAGGATGACCGGTTCAATAAAAACAATGACAGGGATGACTACGAGACCAATTCATTCATTTCTGCTCCTCTTGTTCTGAGCGTGCCGATCAAATACCAGGAACAGACCCTCGGGGTCATTAACGTTAACAACAAAATAGATAACGGATTATTTACCGATGATGATCTCAAATTTATTACGACCCTGTCCAATCAGGCGGCCATTACCATAGAGAACATCCGTATATTTGATGAACTCAAAGAGACGCATTTTGATGCGATATCAGCCCTGGCCGAGGCCCTCGAAGCAAAGGACGTCACAACGGGCAGGCACAGCTCCCGGCTTGAGAAGTATGCCATGCTTGTAGGTGAGCGTCTGGGTCTTGATGAAGAGCAGGTCAGGTATCTCCGTTATTCTGCGGTCCTGCATGATATCGGAAAGATCGGCGTATCAGAGAACATCCTCCAGAAACCGGGCAAACTCACAATGGAGGAATATGCGGAAATAAAACAGCACCCTGTCATCGGTGCTGACATCGTAAAAGGGATCAGGTTTCTGAACCCTGTAGCGCCAATCATAAGTTCTCATCACGAGTGGTATGACGGCCGCGGATACCCTGACAGGCTTTCCGGAGAATCAATACCAATGGAGTCAAGAATCCTTGCGGTCCTTGATGCATATGATGCAATGACGTCGGACCGGCAGTACAGAAAAGCACTTGGCAGAGAGAAGGCCGTCAGTGAACTGAATGAATTTGCAGGAACACAGTTCGACCCCCGGGTCGTAAAAGAGTTCCTCGCTGTCATCGATGAAATTGATGAGAGCAAAGCGCAGCAAGACCAGCAGGACCAGCAGGCAGGGAATAAAGACACGTCCGGCATCAAAGATCAATTTGACCTGCTAAGATCATAAAAAAATCTTTGTCATTCTATTTTAAGTGATAGTGAAAAAATTGAGAGCACAAAAAATTCATAAGCCATATGGTATAAGTGCAGCAGTCCTGTGTCTGTTATTCACTGTTCTATCAGCATCTGCATGGGCCGGGTGGCATGATTCCAACTGGAGTTACCGCAAGCAGATCACTTTCGATCCCACGATGACCCCTGCAACGCAGTCCAATTTCCCTGCGCTTGTATATACGGCAAGTGACGCACAGCTTGGTGCAAGTGCCTGCACAAACGGCGAGGACATCCTGTTTACGGACTCCGATGGAACGACACAGCTACACCACGAAATTGAAGAATTTAACGAGGTCAGCGGCGAACTTACAGCCTGGGTAGAGATACCCACCTTATCGGGCTCGTTGCCAACGGTTATCTATATGTATTACGGAGACAGCAGATGTATTGATCAGCAGGATATCCCGGGGACGTGGGACGAGGGAGGTTCCGACAATTTCAAGGCTGTGTGGCACATGGATGAAGATCAGGCAAATAAAGGAAACGCCGGTCTGTATAAGGACGCAACTGATACCAATTATCATCATGGCAATGATGAAATTTCCGCGACAGCACAGAACAGTTATATCAACGGGGGCATCACCCATGGTGGACAGGATTTCAATGGAATGGATGATTACGTTGAAATAGCTGATCATAATGAACTTGATTTGACGAGCGGGGTATTAACCATATCTGCCTGGGTATATGCACGAAGTTTTGGCGAGCTGGTGAACGGCAGAATCATTGATCATGGCGGTGGGTCCGATGGAAGCGGGGGATGGAGCTTGCTTTTCTTTGATGACTACGGGAATAAAACATATGCATTTTATACGAGAAATGGAACAACATTTAATTCGCCCATCCCGGTCTCTGACAATAACTCTGCACTGTTAAACCAGTGGGAGTATGTGGTTGTCACCATGAGCGGAGGTACGGTGTCATTCTATGTTGACGGTCAGCCGAAAGGCACGGTAACATCAGTTCAGAATCCAACGGACCGGGCTGGCGTCGTTCGAATAGGAAGACGCTCTACAGATAATTTCAGGGAGTTTGATGGATTCATTGACGAGGTCCGCGTCTCCTCCGGTATTGCCCGCTCCCTCAACTGGATACAGACAGAGTATAACAATCAATGGGCACCGGCGACGTATCTGACCTTTGAGTCTGAAACTGCATTTGGACAATACTACTGGCATCGTGATAACGGGACAGACCTGGGGGGCATTACGACAAACTGGAGTGAGTCCTGTGGCACGCAAATAACAAACATATACAAAAAAACAACAATGACTACCACACCCTTTGCCTGTTCTGATGTCGAGTTTGTAAATGATCAAAATGCCCCGGTAGATGAGATTCTCCTGATCAAGGACACGTCATATTCTCAAAACACCGATGTCACCGGTGTTAACACATATTGGTACCTGAAAGACAAAAGCAGTTCAGCAAAGACGTTCAGGTTTTATCTCGGTTATGTACAAAGCGGATCGTTTACTTCGTGGGGATTTGTGGATCAGAATGTTCCGAGTGATGGAGAAACGCTCTATACGATCGATATGAGCTCTGTATCAGGAAGCGCCCCGAATGGTTCATATCTTGCCCTGAAAGTGGCAAAACAGTCGAACAACGGTGAAGCATCAATATTTCTTGGCAGCACGAACAACAGCGGACGGCTTCAAGTTAATGAGACTGCATCGTCTGCCACGACGACCATAGGTGACGGCACATCTCCACCGAGCAAAAACGTAAACCCGACTGACACTTACAATGCGGTGAATTCCTTCATGCTTTCTACAAATTCAGGAAGTGACACCTTAACGGCATTAACAGTAACACGGAGCGGGACCGGTACTGATTCTGACGTTGCAGCCAACAGCGTCAAACTCTGGCGCGATGATGGCAGCTCGCCCAACGAATGGGATGCCGGTGATACACAGATCGGAAGTGGTGCATCATTCAGCAGCGGAACAGCCTCTTTCAGCAGTTTGAGTGAGACGATCAATACCACACCCACTCAATATATCATCACCTACGATATCGCAGCCGGGGCAACAACCGGAAAAACTCTTCTGGGAGATGTCAGTGGAGCAACAGTGAGCAATACGCTTGTCAATAATGACACGACCGATGCGACATTGACGATTGCCGGTCCCTGTGATGTCGACCTGAATGGCACCTATATAGAAGCAGAGAATTATACAGCAATACTGAATTCAATACCAAATGGACTCACAACCACCTCACGCGGAGGTGAGCTGAATGGCAGCTCATCACTGTTGACGAATACCGGCGGCGCAGGCAACTGCGATCTTGTAACATCCGGTCCCCGTGAAGGAAGGCAGTATACCGTTGACTTCCCGTCAACAGGGACCTACAACATCTGGATGAGAGGGTATACGAATGGCGGAGGGGGTGACAATTCAATTTTTGTAGGGTTTAACAATTCATGCATTGTGGGTCTGGCAGAAACCGGGCCTGCAGGATGGCAATGGACCAACGCGATGCAGGCAAACAGCGGTCCGGGAAGTGTCAACCCGCCCCTTGCTCAATTCACGGTCGGATCTGCAGGATCACATACCATAGAGATCTGGGCACGGGAAGTGGGGCATTATCTGGATGGTATCTATATTGACAGGAATGATATTAATAATACCCCGACCGACGGTTCTCACGGTACGGATCTGGATCCATCGACCTGTGCTAACATTACCACCATCGGCGACGGCGTTGCTCCCGTAAGCCGGGATGTCTGGGCCGGCGGCCGGTTCTTTGGGGTGGACGCCTTTACCCTGCAGACTGATTCCGGCACAGACAACCTGACTGCTCTTACGGTCACCTTCAGCGGAACAGACGTGGGTGATGTTGTGGATGGCGAAGTAAAGCTCTGGAAAGACAGCGGCGGAGCGATCAATAAATGGGACAGTACTGATCCGCTTATCAGCACAGCGGCCCTGTTTGTCGGAAACACTGCGACGTTCAGCGGATTTACAGAGCCGATTAACACAAGTTCAACACAATATATCATCACCTACAATATCGAAAGCGATGCCACAGCCGGTAATATACTGCGGGGATCTGTGACAGGGGCCTCGGTCAGTAATTTCCTTGTCAACAATGATACGTTGAATACCACGCTGACTGTAGAGGCAGACAGCGTTCACGAAACATCTGTATACAAGGTCGGCTACTCACAAAGCGGACTGGAAGACGTTTTCCACAAAGAGAGCAGTTCTCCCACCACCGATCTGCTCCAGTCAATGAGTCTGGGAAGTAATTTTTCATCGACTGAAGGATCCCTTATTATAGGCTGGGACCCGGAGGTTACTTTTACAACTCTTATTGATAATAGCGTTGTCAAACGGGTGCAGATGTCAGGCCTTCTCATGACCACTGCCGGAAACTCCCACGGAACGGTCACTACCAACGGCACGTTTTATGAGGACCGGATGATATTTAACATGACTGTTCAGCTTACCTCAAATCCCGGTGGCGTTAATACCATGTTTATGACATATGGAGGGTGGGACAAAGCAATACTCGATGATACCTTATGGTGGAGCAGCAACAACAGCGGCAGTTACAATTCAGTAAACCCTCCGCCGAATAGCACAGGGAGTCAAACAGCGCCAATCAGTTTTCAGTGGCTTCTCGAACTGGGCGCCACAGACGGTCTGCTGAACGGTACCATGCAGAACATCAGTAATTACGGGACTGCTGCACTCAAGCACAACGACTCCGGTGCAAATGCTGACGCTGCTTATCAGAAAAATCCTGTTATCGGGACAACCTACCAGACAGCTGTCATGTATAGTTTTGACACCACAACGAGCGGGTATGACACAACAGTAACCGAAGAACGCCAGGATGGATTCATCTCTCCTGCAACGCTGAACTTCGTCATAGGCGGCGGAGACGGGGTACTCGATGGTGACGGCTATGCCGAGTTACGAGGCGCCTATACCTTAAATGATGATGATGCCGATGATCATGTAAGATTTCAGTTTGAGCCGACCACCACGCATCACGCACCGGTTTTTGAAATAACGGGTTGGAACAGCGGGGCACCCGGCTATATTGATGTGGGCGGCGTGCTCAAAACAAGCGGCACTCATTACAATGCTGCAGTAACGGGAACAACATTATATCTGCAGTATCTGTCAAACATATCTGCCAACACCATTATTGAAATCCCATCAAGCTGCTCCGGTTTTGTTGTGACGACAACAGCGGATACAGGAATGGGATCTCTCCGCGCATGCATCGACCTTGCCAACAGCAATCCGGGAGCGGATACAATTACCTTCAATATACCCGGCGGATCATGTCCAGGCGGTATATGCACCATCAACCCTTCTCCTGGACTCCCAGCCCTGAATGACGTAACCGGCGGCACGACAATAGATGGCTATACACAAATCGGGGCGCAGGCCAATACCGTAGCTGCACCCGGGGCTTCTGATGCTGTTCTGGCCATAGAGATTGACGGTTCAGGAGCCGGCGCGGCAGATGGTATTACCATGACTTCAGCAGACAACACCATTAAAGGGCTGATCATCCACAGTTTTGACCAGAGCTGGCAGGCGGCTGTCCTCATTACAGGGGCAGGAGTCACGGGAAACACGGTTTCCGGCTGTTACCTGGGTACTAATGCTGCAGGGACAGCAGCTGATGCCAATTTCAACAGCGTTTACATCAACAGCGGTGCACAATCCAACACAATCGGCGGAACAACTCCTGCAGACAGAAATGTCATAGCAGGCGGTTCAAACGGTAATGTCATGATATTTAACGCTAATACGAATCTAAATAATGTGTGGGGAAACTATATCGGAACTGATGTAAGCGGCACATCGGCCCTGGGCGGCACATATGGGCTTGTCATAAGCGGCGGTGCACAGTCCAATTACATCGGTGGAAATACGGCCAGTAAGCGGAATATTATATCAGGCCATACTACATGGCAGCTCGTTATTGCTGATCCAAACAGCGACTCCAATGAGGTAAAGGGAAATTATATCGGGACTGATGTAAACGGAACTGCGGCCATTGCCAATACAGCAGATGGTGTGGCCGTTATCGACGGCGCCAAGCTGAATCTCATAGGAGGAACGAATACGGGTGAGGGGAATGTCATAGCGTTTAATGACAAAAACGGCATTCAGATGTCCACTGCTGGAACAGATAATAACAAAATTTATATCAATGTCATACGTGATAACGACCTGCACGGAATCGAAATTGATGCTGGAAATAATACCACGATCTATCACAACACTATCCATAACAACGGTGTTCAGGCAGGTGCAGACAATGGCGATGGAATCAATGCAGCTACAGGTGTTACCGGAACCATCATTAAAAATAATATTCTGAGTAATAACGATGGATACGGTGTGTGGGATGAAGATGGTTTTGTTTCAACGGTCGCGGATTATAGTGATCTGTATTCCAATGTGACCGGCATTTGCGGCAAAACCGACAGAGTAACGTCACACGACTGCATAACCGGCAGTAAGAATATCACGAGTGATCCCCTGTACAACAACGAGCCCGGAGATGACTACACTCTCACTGAATGCACGAGCCCGGCAATCAACATGGCATGTAACCTCGGCGCTGCAGGTGACGACACATTCTGTGACAGTGCTGCTGATGGAGCACAGCCGGACATGAATGGAGGCACAGCCGGAAACTTCAACAACAATGCCCCGGACATGGGAGCATATGAGACGAGTAACTGCGTTCCGGGTCTTACGATAGTCAAGCAGGTATGGGAAGTAGGAGGCACCGCTCCTCTCGGCAACCCCACGGCTCCGGTCGGTGCGACGCTTGTTTTCTTAATTTATGTAAAGAACACTACAGCCGGGACAGTCTCGGATCTCCGGATTAACGATGCCCTTGATGAGGCCGGATTTGAATATGTGGCAGGGAGTCTGATACGAACTGATGCTGGTGCGCCACCTTCCGACACCGCTACGGACAGGCAGATATTCGATGCCACCGCTTCAGGAACGGGAACGGACCTTTTTGATCCGGTGGATGCTGATGTGGCTTCTGCACAGGACACGGGAGACCCGGGTTCTGATGTGGACAGGATAACAATCGGCGCTGTTGCTGGTCAGGCAAATGCAAGTCTGAGTGTCGGCGCCCATGAAACCTTTGCACTGCGTTTCAAGGTGAAGGTGAAATGAGAATGAAGATTGAAAATCAAGTGCTTATATATGTAATGCAGACAATCAAACGAAGTATGTGTAAAGCAGTTTCTATTGCAGTTTTATGTGTTCTGTTTATTTTTGCGTATGTTCC
>CAMYJJ010000026.1 GCA_947258735.1 Thermodesulfovibrionia bacterium
CACTAATATTTTCTTTAGTTTTTTATTCATCTTTTCCTCTGCTTATTATGTCTCTTTAAAATCCATACATCTTCCACACACCAATTTCATCCTTTACAAAAATTAACGGATATGCAAATATCCCGCCACTTTCTGTCCTAATCAACCCACACTCAGCCATATTTTCAGACTGACTCAATAATTCAAATCCCTCAAAGCTTGAAAGTATTGCATTTAACTCAACAGTACCAAGATTATCAAATAAATTGTTATACCTGCTTTTACTCTCATCCACAAAATAATTAAGAGCTGACGAAATATCACCAGCCATCAAAGCCGTCTTCATCCCATTCCACTTACTCTGCAGCAATGCATCAAAATCAGTCTGATTCAGCACAACTAGCGCAATTGTATCCGTATACGTATTATTCTGATCATCTGTCACCGTTATGGTCGGGTAATAGACACCTTCAATGTGATATGTAAAATCCATGTTTTCAAATGAAGTCCCGCTATAATCAATAATCGCATTCCCCTCGTAATCGAGGTCATATGATGTAACGGTGTGCGGTATGCTAGTTGAAACTGAGAAATACGTATTAAGCGGTGCGATACCCGATTCGATGTTTGCCTGCAATGTAACATGAGGAATCGTGTGATCAGCATCTGCTGATATTTCATATCTCGCTATAATTTGTTCCTTATCAACCGCAACTGCTGAAATCGTATTCTGCCCCTCCTGTAATGGCACATGATTCACAAAGAACTCTCCATTGTATACAACAGCCACAATCCCGTTGACCGTCACCCCTGTTTCATATCCCAAGGTATTTGTCACCGTCCCTTTCACCATAACATCAGGCCTGTTTATCATATCGTTACCAAGCGGAGACGTTATCGATATGCTAACAGTACTTAATGTGGTAAATGCATTATCTACTGAGGATGAAGATGTATTGAGACTGCTAGTTGATGTAATCTTGAAATGATAAATAGTCCCCGGCAATAAGTCTGTCAGTGATAAGCTGTGACTTGTCATCAGTGCTGCATCAGATACAGATGAGCCATAAGATGAAGTCGCTCCGTAATCCACCTTACTGTCTGATGGCAGGTCTGTTGTCCAGCTGATTGTAGCTGAAACCTCGGTTATGTTCGACACGCTGATATTACTTATGACCGGATACATCGGATCTAACGCAGCATCTACAGTAACCGTCTGCTGGGGGAGCACAAATCCTGAGAGGAGATAGGTGACATAACCGGTCTTTGTAACGGTCCCGCTAATAGTGCCTTGAGCAACATCATTGATCACAAATGTACCATCAGCAGCTGTTGATGTATTCTGTGAATCATTTAAGGAATCAGTGACAGACACAGTTGCTGATGCAATGGGAAGACCTGTTGATGAGTCTGTAACCGTACCGGTGATGCTTCCTTTTAATTCCAATGACACTGCAATACTGTCCGACGATACATGACCGTACTGGTCTGAAGCCACAGCAGTAATCGTATTTGGACCTTCTGTGAGCGGTACCTGCGCAGAAAACGAATTTTCTATGATAGCAGCAGAAACTCCGTTGACAGTCACATCCACGAGGTTTGGGTCTACACCATACACAGCCAGTTGATTCTGACCGGTTGACCAGTAGCCCTGCATTATATCGAGCTGACTGTCTATATATACCCGAAAAGTGGTATCTACATAAGGCCCGAGGTCGCTCCAAATGCCGCTGTCACTCCGATATGTCATGCCATCCGAATAATAGTCAGTTACGAAACCCCCGTGAACTTTCCACCACTCTATGTAGTTTATATTATCGTGCACCGTCCTCCAGAGTTCCATATAATATGTATTTCCTGCCGTAACTTGGGGAGGAACTGAAAAGCTGAATGTTTTCCATTCATTATGAGATAAAGAAACAGACATGGCAGATATCATATTGCTCATTGCTACAGGACTGCCACCGGGTTGAGTCGTAATCTTTACATATAGATCGCCTCCCGCGTTGCCCACTCTCGTAAGTATCAATGCTATTGCATCCAGCTCCCCTGAGGCAACTGGTTTAAATGACTGGGCATGCTCCTCTGAATAACCGCCGGTTCCGGCAGTGTTGAATACATCACCCGTGACCGTCACCGGTGAAGAGTGTACCGTACTTCCATTCTGGGGAGTATGAATTGTTACTATTATCGGTGGAAATAGCGTGACAGATATGTTCAGGGTCTGGGTCTGGCTGAACTGATCGGTTGCTATAGCTGTTATTGTGTTTTGCCCCTCAATGAGAGGGACCGATGCTGAAAAGCTATACCCCGTTACTGTGGCAGGAATACCATTTACCGTAACCGTGGAGTTACTTTCCACATATCCGGTAACCGTCACAGGTGTTAAGTCTATAACCGCTCCGTCAGCAGGAGATGTTATCATGAATGAAACCGGAGTCATTTCTATGTCGGAAATCACTGTCTGCCCTGCTATGAATATGCCAGTTTCGGTCTGTCCGATGTAATCAGCTTTCGTAAACGTTGCAGTGAAATTGCCGGCAGCCGGTCCTTTTATGGCATAAAATCCGATTGAATCAGTAGCACTTTCATAACTGGTACCGGTGGAGTCTATCACGGTTACCGTAACACCCTCTAAAGGCTGCCCTCCTTCGGTGATTATTTCCCTCACCGTTCCGCTTAATGACGGAATGATCGACAGTTGAACATCAAGTGTCTGAGTCTCTCCCGGACTGAGTGTGCCGCTTACTTCCAGCTCTTCATAACCAAGTTTTGTAGATGTTACAGTGTAATTTCCAGAATTTAATTCGGATAAAATATACTGACCATTTGAATCTGTAATTGTGGATTCCGATCTCTCGAATTCTGCTTGATATAAATCAGTGGCCAAGGAAACAAATGAATCATAAATACTTATTACTCTCGCAGAAACCCAGCCATCGATATCATAATAATCATTTAAATTCGTTGCTATCGTATTCTCAATATCAAAATCGTATCCCCCGGATGAATATCCGATGTTCAATTCTATCCAGGAGTTTGTGCTCTTATTATAAATCTGACTTGTGACACTCTTATCATAATATCCTGATAAAATCTCTTCTCTATAATAAGCAGTTTGCTGTTGATCAATGGTGTCGTTAATGTAAGTTTTAAAGAGTAATTGGAAATAAGATTTCCAGGCACCATAATCTCGACGATAATTTTGCCCTCTATTATAGGAAAGGACGGTTCCAACGCCCATATTGATAGTTAAAGTTTCAGTTGGTTTATTTACTTCCAAATAATATGTTTGATCTTTATTTAGAAACACAGGAGTTGAAAAATAAAAGTCTGTCCAAGAATGTTCATTGCTTATTGCATTCATAGGAACAGCATCACTCACGGCCAATATGTTATCCACTTCACTGCCCAAAGCCGATTTTAAATATACCGATACATACCCCGAGGTGGCGTTACCAGGTATGCCAAGGTATAAACTAACTTTGGTTAACGGTCCGGCTATTTCAGGCTGAAAACTCTGAGAATAAAATTCATACCCAGAACCTCCAGAGACACCATTCCAAGTGACTTTAATTGAATCCGTATTATTCAAGGGATTTTTGAACTTAAAAAGGTTTACGCAGTATTTCCCTCCCCACGAATTATTAGCTACTGCTATTTTTTGACCGTCATTATACCTGTAACTTTCATATGGTCCTTCAAGTGAGCTCAATCCCGCATATGATGACAAGTCAGAATCGTCTGAAGGGAGATTTGTCAATTTTCCGTAAGTATGATGGACGTCACTTGGACTTAAGTTAATGTTTCTAATCTGCTTAACAGTAACCATAGCATCAGAAACCGGCAGTCCTGTATCACTGTCAGTAACAGTTCCAACTAACGCAGCCAGTGTCGATGCACTTCCCGTAACATTCAACAGTACTATTAAATTATCACCGTCATTGGATGGTATTAATAGGCTTTCGGTAAAAACCCCGGCAGACGCAGGTGTGAACGTTATAATCACTGAACAAGACATTGAATCCAAAAGTGTTTGACCAGAGCACTCATCTGAAAGAATCTCAAAAGGTGCGGTCGGTGCTCCAATTGTACCGATGACTAAATCACCAGTGCCGACATTGGATACAGTAACTCCCAGCCCGGAATAACCACCTACATCGATTGATCCGAAGTCAAGCGGAGTTGGGTTAACCGAAATACTCCAATCATCCAGGGTACGATCAGATGTCCCCGTTATTTGTGCTTCAGCAACATCAAACCAGCCAGAGACATACACAACCCTGAATTTTATATAGCCATACCCCTGCATAAGAGTCAGGAGTTGCGTTACATCAAGATCATTCCACCCGGCTGTAAGAGTTACATCCACTGCAGTCGCTGTCTGCAATGAAATTCCATCTGAGTTATATGCATATACTTTAGCGGGCTGAGCACTCCCACTAAGATCGCTTATGTAGATCTTCAGGACACTGGAGGCAAGATCTGCAGCCTCAATGTCTGACCGAAAACTCACGGCACTGTATTTACCTTGAGATCGCTGTACCGTTCTGCTGTCAGTGAAGAGTCCATCAACCATTAATGCGCTAACATCATTCGTATTGATTTCATTATCTGTTACATTTTTTAATGCCGTGATATAAGTCGAAATGTTCAGGAGATCGGTACTATCGTCACATACATCGCCTATACCGTCATCATCGAGGTCAAACTGATTAGAGTTGCTCAACCCGGGACAGTTGTCACACACAGCACCAATAGCATCAAAATCGTCATCAATCTGGTCTGGATTAAATTCAGCACAGTTATCACATACATCACCAATTCCATCCTGATCTGTGTCATGCTGGTCAGGAGATGAAATGGTTGGACAGTTGTCACAAGAATCACCAATACCGTCTTCATCAGTGTCACGCTGATCAGGATTTGCATGATTCAGACAGTTGTCACATACATCACCTGCTCCATCTTCATCAATATCGAGCTGATCAGGATTCAAGGCTGACGGGCAGTTATCTGCAGCATTCAGAAGTCCATCACCATCAATATCGTCGTCACATACATCTCCAGTGCCGTCATAATCAATGTCACTCTGGTCGGAATTTGATTCTGTCGGACAGTTGTCACATACATCACCCACCCCATCTTCATCAACATCAATCTGCTCTGTATTGGCATTTGACGGGCAGTTATCTGCAGCATTCAGAAGTCCGTCTGCATCAATATCATCATCGCATATATCTCCAGTGCCGTCATTATCAATGTCACTCTGGTCAGCATTTAAATACGCAGGACAGTTGTCACATACATCACCCACCCCGTCTTCATCGCCATCATCCTGAAATATGTTTGCGATAAAAGGGCAATTATCACGTGAGTCAATAATATCATCACCATCAGAATCTATGTCAACCTCTATATAATCAGTTCTGAGAGAAGTATCACTATTTCCAACTGAATCCATAACCGTTAGACTCACTGTATATATTCCTGTAGAATTATATGTATATGAAGGGTGTTGCAAAGTGGAGTCTACTGCTCCATCATTATCAAAATCCCACTCCCATGATACGGCAGGCCCCTGTGTGGAAAACGATATGTCTTTAAAATTGACTGTCAGAGGGGCCGTGCCATGAAAAGGGTTTGCGATAAAGGAAGATGTAAGAAGGTCCTGATACTCATCCGCACCCATATCAACAGTGCCTCCGGCTATTCTCGGATGGCCTTCAAAGTCTGCCGACGGGAGTGACGGCGCTGCATTACTGCCCATGTTTCTTGCAGGAGAAGCCTGGGTCAGACGATAGGAACTGTCCAGCATCGGGTTGGCATTTATATTGTTCCCCGAATTGTGAATCCCGTTCCAGTTGAAGGAAGCTTTTGCAGGATCATAGTCATTGTTAAACGCGTCGGTCGTATTACCAGATACGTCCATGTCACTACTGGAGGATGTTGCCAGGTTTCCCCAGATGATGTTGTTGTATATATTAATCTTATTTGCCGATACTTCTAAGCCGCCTCCACTGCCTACACCATCGAGCCTCCTTGCGATATTGCCTGTTATCGTATTGTTTATTAAGGTCAGATTTTCAGCCTCTGCATAAATTCCGCCACCATATGGTACGTGGGATGTTGGATTGTTGGCGTTGTCCGCTACTATATTGTTTAGTAAGACCGCGTCACGTGACGTGATGATATACATTCCGCCGCCATGAGGGTCCCAACCGTACGACCATGGTATATTATTCCAAATTGTGTTTGAAGTTATGATATTCCTGTACAATTCCACACCCATATCGCCTTCAACACAGATTCCGCCGCCGTTAGCGTAAGAGCGGTTTCCTGTTACCACATTGTCACTCATGATAATTTTCCCATTAGTATTGAGGTCGCCGCCGCCGCATGTATGATCGTGAACAAAGTTATCAGAAACTATATTACGGGAAAAAACTATTTCCTGATTTCCGTCAGTTAAAATGAACACCCCTCTGTAGCCTGAGTTAACCGTTATGCCCTCTACAGAAATTCTTCCTACGGAAGAATTAACTCCCCCATTATTTATAATATATAGGACAGATAAAGACTTTGTTCCATCAATGAGGACCGTATTTTCCGGATTCAAATCTCTGGCGCTGCATGCATTGGTGTAACCGCCTGCGAGATACATTCCATAAATTTCCTGGGATACATAATTAAACATGGGATTCGCAGCAGTTGCATCTGTATAACTCCCCTGTTCAATCCTGATAATGTCATACATGCCATTTGACTGGGCTTCGGAAAGGGCCTGCTGCAGTTCAGCGGTCGTTGACACACAATGATACGCGGTACATTCATCGCCAATCCCATCATTATTAGTATCAAGCTGGTTAACATTAGATACAGTTGGGCAGTTATCACATGCATCGCCTATACTGTCTCCGTCTACATCTTCCTGCCCTGAATTGGAAATTATTTTGCAGTTATCATCCTGGCACGTGTTTGCCGCATATCCAGGATTACCATAACCATCTCTATCCGAATCCGTGCAGGTATCACAGATATCTCCAATGTTATCCCAGTCAGCATCAAGCTGGTCAGGATTACTCAGAAAAGGACAGTTATCTGAAGCATTTTCAATACCGTCTCCATCATCATCTTCAGAAAAAGTAGTGGCACTGACCTCATTGCTGTAGCCTGAATCCCCGATCGGATTAAATGATTTAACCTGATAATAATACGTACTATCAGGGGTCAGCAGAGGATCAGTATCTGAATATGCAGTAATATTTGTTTCCACACTGCCGACCTCCAAATATGTACCATCTGAACCCGTTTTTCGTTCTATCTTAAAGCCTGACTCAGTATCAGAGTTATCTGTCCATGAAAGGTCTATCTGGCTTGAGGACGTTACTGTGGCTGTCAGATCTGAGGGTGCAGCCGGAGTTGTGATAATATCTGAGATATGAAGATCTGCACTGGAACTCAATGTAACTGTTCCCGTATAGCCAGTATTTATTGAAAGTGATAAAAGAGTAACACTGAAATCCCAAGTACAATTTTTTGACGATGTTACATCAAAAACAACATCATCACCATATTGAGGCTTGTTGCCACCTGACCAGTTATCCAGATTTGAAGCAAGATAGTCTGTGCCGCCGCCACCCCATGTAACAGTCGCCGCAGTCGCAGAAGCACTACCCCCTATAATGAAGAAATACAGCAATACGCCTAATGTGATTGATGTAACTTTAACCCGCTGCACATGTCCCCTTCCACGTTAATCATTCATAAATAAATATTAACGCTAAACCCGAAAGTACATCATTCTAAATAAATAAATTATAAAATGCAATAAAAAAATTACTTCAGATAGAAATCTTTACGATAAAAATAAAAAACAGTCTTTTTAAAATAGCAGACATATCAGGTGATAATGAGATTGATGATAAAGAATTCTAAAAATCGGGAGTATAAGAGTCAGTATATCCGGGGGCTACATTTTCATACTTTTAATAAAGCGAAGAATAAAAATTGAAATTGATCATGGAGCAGAGAGCTTAATATTGTTCATCTCAATGAATAAATCCAGACAATATAATCTTATCCAGTAGAGATCAAGATAATAAGTGCAAACATGATAGCAAACAAAAACATACTACCTAAATACTTTAGTATTACATTTCTATTTTCCTCGGTTATTTTCATGTTTACCGGCCTCCTCAAATATTAACCATCACAAAAATCATATCGGCACATTATTGTATCTTCTTAAGGTATGAACTGAGATATCTTTTGTTTATAAAATTCTGAATTAAAGATGTTGGCTTGTCATTCTCAGTGCATAGATAATAGATTGGACTTCCCCCGAATTGGTGGACACGCCTGAGAATTAGTACGATTAAAAAGGAGGTGTACAAATGGGGGAAATAATTCGTCATTTCAGGCGAGAGTTCAAAGTTAATGCAGTCCAACTGGTGACAGAGAAAAAGATGTCATTACGTCATGTAGCAGAGGATTTGGATATTCACCCTCCCTCCTCAGACATCTGCGCCCGCCTCGGTAACGCTGATTGTCACAAGCAAGGAGCCGTCGGTGAGGTCAGCCCAGTCATCGGCAACTTTCACCTTGTCAACTCTTTTATATGGCATGTCGCTTCTGTTCAATCTGGTACTGGATGATTGTGTTGCATCAGAGATCCATGCCTTATAGGCCCCGGGGGTCCTCGTCCGAAGCACCGCCCCCCGGGGAGGCGGTGCCGCGGGCTTCAGACCCTAAGAACTAGAATGCCACCTGATCCTGCTGGACGCAGTATAACCGGCCGAAAAGGTTGCACCGCTGGTTGTTTGATGTCGTCCAGGAGGTAGTGGTTTGATTGGCGCTCCCGCCCTTACCTGTCCAGCCCGAAGAGGGCCCGCTCCAGTTGTTGCACGCGCTCCCGCAGCCGGGGTTGCAGTCCGTCGAGGTGCGGTTTCCGTCGGAATTGGTGTTGGTCCAGACGTTGATGGGGGCTTCGACCTCCATGCCGTACTCGTTGAGGCTGATCGGTTCGTCGAGGCTGCCGTCCGTCAGGTCGACCCAGTCGGCAGCGATTCTCGTCCCGTCTGTGCGGATGTAGGGCACGTCGTGCTTCGTCAGTCGATCGGCAGCAATGTCGATATTGTTCGACAGCCAGGCCTTGTAGGTTCCCATAAGGCCAGCCTCCTCGGCACTGTTCTGGCATTTGGCATCCGCCCCTCCCAAGCCACCCAGGGCGCCAGTGTAGGTGCCCCCGGTCACGAAGATGATCCTGTAGTCGCAGAAAAGAGGGGCTTCAGCACCTTCGGCGTGGTAGATCTGGCAGAGCGCGATCTTGGTTACGGGTCCCGGCGGTCCTGTTTCACCCTGCGGTCCTGTTTCACCCAGCTGTCCTGTTTCACCCTGCGGCCCCACACAGTCTTCTGCACTACAGTCCCCATCTCCACTGCTGTCCTCAGTCGCTACATCACACTCACCATTTCCGTTCAGGTCCCAGCAGTGTATGCCGTCTGCTCCTGCTTCCCCTGCCTCTCCGGGTGCTCCATCTTCACCATCTGCTCCATCATCGCCCGGTGGTCCCGGCGGGCCATCTGCTCCTGGAGGTCCCACAGCACCAATTGTCAGGTCATATTCAGATGTCTTCCCGTCAGCTGTCTCAACGATCAACAGATAATCCCCGTCAGGTATGCCGTCCGGCAGTATGCAGTCGATCGAGTCATTATCAGTACAGACCAGGGGATCAACGTAGTCACCCAGTGTGACTATTAAATTCACGTTTATATTATCACCTTCAATGTGTATCGATTCTCCTGACGGATCCAGATGCACCTCGGTGATCTTGGGCTGGCCTGTTATACACGCAGGATCTCCATCGCAGTCCCCATCATCACAATCAATGTCATTATCGCCGTCATCATCTATGAAATTGTCACATATCTCCTCGGTCACCTCTTCGCAATTGGTAGGATCAATTTCCTTTAGTATAGAATCATCATCAGGCGTTTCCGTTCCCTTTGTGATATATATGGCATCAAGTTTATGCCCGCTCTCCCGTATCCATACATTTATCTCATGTGTGTCTGCCGTATTAATGAGGATGGTGTTGTCGCCCGATGGTGAAGTATTTTGTACACTATTTGACCATACCCATTGTCCATGAACCCTGTTATGGTTTAATGCCCCTACACATTGACCATCAACCCCGATAAACACCGAGTCAGACCTGCCTCCGGATGATTTTCCCCTTATCCATACCTTGTAAATTCCTGTATCAGGAAAATGAAGTGCATACTTCTTCCCTTCAGACGTCGATGGACAACTGGATGACGTCCCGGTTCCTGCCAGCAGGTACGAAGCGCCTAAAAACTCTGTATCTGCAGTTGACGTTGCATATGTCCCTCCCTGAAATATGGTATCTGTGAAATTCTCTGCCTCAATATACGTACCGTCCGGGTCAGCTTCACATGCCCCTTCTGACAGCCCTGGAATCAGCAATACCAGGAACATCAATGAGATAACGTATACTTTGTTGATCGATATATCAGACATCATGTTTCCCTCCTTTTTATTTTCCTTATCTATACACAGATAAGGATGTTTATCTATAAACAGACATGACAACGGTTGCTTCCTCTGACTGACCAGTAATGTGTAGTGAGATAAGAAACACTGGTTGTGGCACCTGCCATCGCTATCTCCTGAATAAAAAAAGCCGAACTCACCAAAGGTTCATCCTTCGGCAGCCCGGCTATCTTATGTAAGACCCGTTGCTTTCTGCCCCCTTCTCACGAAGGGTTTGGCTTTTTCGGGCATCTCTCTATCTGATTATCTTTTACCCGATATTTTTCTGCCTGTCTAATGAGATATTTTAATTTCCATATTAAATTAAAGCATTCCAAAGAAGAAAGGATTCCTATTGTCTTTAAGAAGAAATAAAGTGAGGGAAATGATGGATTATCAGTAGACTGTTGACTTAATCGATTTTATTGATAAATTCAACAGATCTTCAATATCCGAGCAGACTCAATTTCATTGACTTGGCTGATGAATGCTTAAAAATCAGTAAGTTACAGAATCGCTGACTTGACTGATGAGTCTTTGATAATAGGACTATCAATAGATTGTTTATACTGGGTAGAAGTGTGGATAATTCCGTGATTTAACAATAACTGATTGAAAGTTTCATTATATGATTTATGTCATATCATTCATTCGATATTTAGAAGTAATATTAAGTGAAAGTTCGGCTAAAAGTAACTTTCAATTTTCCCCGAGGCAGTCAGCCCCCCCTGGCTGCCTCACTTCTTTTTCATTTAGCATAATTGCACAATTAGACCTATATAAAATTTTTATAGCCGTTATAAGAAGGTTCCTATTGCTTATCATTTGAATATATAATAATTGGACTATCTATTTTGGGCCTACTTTTATTGCAGGGCAGAGAAAATATTAGGGGGGGTATCCGGTAGAGTCAGAAATGGCTCTGCCTTTTTTATTTACTTCATATGGCATTAATCTCCTCTAATCATTATTTGAAGGTTATCCAATTTTTGAAGACTCATCAGTCAAGTCAATGAAATGGCATCAGTTAAAAATCTGCAGATAATTTGCAATTATCAATAACTTAGATTCAGTCTGCATATTACTGACTTGTTGAGTTATCAATAAAATAAACCAGTTATAAATCCAAAGATAATTCTCTATTATTCTCAAGGCTAATTTTCATACATAATTAAAGATTTCTACCGCAAATCAACAATAACATTCTTGTCATTTCTCTGGAGTGTCAGGTATATTTTCGTATATACACAGAAACTATATTATTACTTGTTAGGTGTTTAATAATTTCTCATGAAAAACATTTCATGCAGTATAGAAAAACTTGGTTTTGATAAATGGTTTCAGGATAGTGTTGATCCTGAGAGTTTGGAGGAGCTTGAGATAGCAAGAGTGATTGCTGTTCATAAAGACAGCTATACGATAACAAATGGTGAGAATGATGTTTTTGCTGAGTTGGTAGGAAAAATAATATACAGTTCGGCTTCTCCGATTGATTATCCTGCTGTTGGGGATTGGGTATTTGCCAAGTTTTATGATGAAAATACTTTTTCATTAATACATGAGATCATCCAGAGAAAATCCTTGCTGAAAAGAAAAACACCGGGAAAGAAAATAGATTTTCAATTGATTGCTGCCAATATTGATGTAGCATTTATTGTCCAGTCTCTGGATGATAATTTTAATCTAAGGCGACTCGAGAGATATCTTGTTATGATTAACGAAAGCAAAATCAGGCCAATTGTTTTATTAAGCAAGAGTGATCTTCTAACCTCAGAAGAGATTGTAAGCAGGATTGATGAGATTTATAAAATAATGCCGAGTTTACATGTACAACCATTCAGTAACAAAGATGAATCCGGCTTGAAAAGTGTAACCGATCTTCTAAAAGAAGGGTTAACATATTGTTTGTTAGGATCTTCAGGTGTGGGCAAGACAACCTTGTTAAATAATCTCATCGGTGAATCCTTATTTAAAACAAAAACGGTCAGAGAAAAGGATAGTAAAGGAAGGCATGCTACAACATATAGGCAATTGATAAAGTTAGATTGCGGAGCAATGGTAATAGACACTCCCGGAATGAGGGAACTTGGGAATTTTTCTGTGGAAACAGGCCTTGATGAAACATTTGCTGACATAATTGAGCTATCAGGAAAATGTCATTTTAATGATTGCTCTCATATTGCTGAAAAAGGTTGTGCAGTGTTACGTGCCATAAAGGATGGCAAGTTGTCCGAGAAAAGATACCAGAATTACATAAAAATGAACAAGGAAGTTATTTACAACGAAATGTCATATTTTGAGAAGAGGCAAAAAGATAAACAGTTTGGAAAATTCATTAAAACTGTGATGAAGCACAAGAAGAATCAGAGATAGCTCCCATTAAACGCCAATATCGCTCCAATCCATTTGCAACAGATTATTTACAGTGTTACAGAAGACTTTAACCGTTAATCATCAATTCTGATCTTGCTCAAAATCATTGATAAGAAGGTGTTAGCAACAATCTGTGCCCTTCATCAATTCTGCTGATAATCACATTATATCGCTTTCCAAAGATCATCGTTCAGTCTGAAGACTTCATGATGTTATAGTGATTCTGCTGTCATCACAATTCTTGAAGCTAATAGAGATTTAGTGATGAAATAAGATCTGCTGGCAAATCACTCATTATTAGATATTAGTGTCAGAATAGGCGGCAGTAGTAAGCTGTTTGAAATTTATTATCCGAAATGGTCAGCTAGGGTTTGCGTCACTGTTATAAATGGCAAGGACGCGTTTCACGTATTTTTGCGTTTCTCTTATCGGCGGGACACCCCTGAATTTTATTATTCTTCTTGGCCCTGCATTATATGCAGCGATCGCCAGGGTAATATCTCCCCCAAATTTATCCAGTAGATATCTTAGGTACTTAATACCCCCTTCAATATTGTCGGCCGGGTTATAGGGATCATTTATTCCCATTGCGTTTGCCGTAGCAGGCATTAACTGCATGAGACCTATTGCACCCCGATGTGATACGGCCTCTGTATTCCAGTTTGATTCCACGGTGATTAAGGCATGGACCAGCGACGGTTCTATACCATGTGTGCGGGCTAACTTATAAATGATATTCCTGTATTGGGAAGGCTGTTTCAGCCTGACTTTCCTGGTCTTAATAGCCGGTTCTTCTGCTGCAGCATGCTGCGGATTGATTTTCACACTCTTGGAGTCTGCATGTTCTGTAGAAGAGCTCTGGGATTTATTTATTTCAATCTCATGATCCGCACCTTCTTTTGTATCTTCTGAATCAGATGCTGCACGATCAATGCCATCAGAATTTGCAGATAAGTCCTCATGCGTTTCTTGACTCGCTGTCATGCTTAGTAATACAGGATCGTCAACGTACATCTCCATGACGCAGATCATGCCCAACATGGTAAACGTTAAAATAGATATTAAGCTGCAAACGATTGCTTTTGTCATAATTTTTATGTTTAAAAATTTTTAAGAAGCTGAAGGGAATATATATACATTATACACTGGGATCACTATTCGTCAAGCAAAAAAAAATATTATGCAATATTTATGTATGCATAATTGTGCAGATAGTTATTTGCTTTATTCCTGGTTACATTAGAAGACTCAGTCAGGACGAAAATAAATTACGTTTGATATAGAAACATGCATTATTTCTGTAATGAACTGATACTTTTTTGCAATCTAATTTGACAAATGGATGGTAATTTTACACTTATAGTAAATGAAATTTATACCAAAATTATATAAAAACACAGGTATCGGGATTAAAAAAGTAGTGGTGGGCGTGGAGGGACTCGAACCCCCACGGGTTGCCCCACTAGATCCTAAGTCTAGCACGTCTGCCAATTCCGCCACACGCCCTTTGAAAAGATCCAAAAAAGCTGCAGATACTGAAGGTCTGTTAACCGCGGGTTATATTAAAACCTGTGCATGATTTTACAGGATGGTCTGTATGTTTGTCTAATTGTTACAGGTTATGTGTTATGGATAATAAGTAATAGATATAAAGGGAAGAAGTTCCCCATGACCTATAACCTATCACCTGTCTTTTAAGCTTCTGCGTACTCTTCAACCAGAGAAGCGATAAGCTTTTTGACAGGGATGATTTCATTACATCTGTAAGCATTGGAACCGGCAAATACAAAGCCTTTATCAAGATTGCCTTCCGCTGCATTGGCAAGCGCCTTGGCAATGCAGTAAGGGGCTGTTTTGGGACTGCATGTTTTAAGACAGTGAAAATTACAGGCTGTAGGACCTGTATGGCCCTTCATTATGTCTTTGACAAATTTATTCTTGAGTACTCTTCCGGGTAATCCAACGGGGCTTTTTATGATAACGAGATCATCCTTTGTTGCGTTTATGTAGGCCTGTTTAAAACTTTCATGTACATCGCATTCATCGGTACAGACAAACCGTGTTCCCATCTGAACACCGGATGCCCCCAGCCCCAGGTAATGTGCAATGTCCTTTCCATCAAAAACACCACCGGCAGCTATGACCGGAATGTTGGGGTTATACGTATTTGCCAGTGTCACAACTTCCCTGACCTGGTCGTCAAGTGAAGCGGCCTTTCCTTCTATAACATCCTGATAATCATATCCTATATGGCCGCCTGCCTTTGAGCCTTCAACTATGACCGCATCAGGGAGTCTGTCAAAGTTCCTCTTCCATTTACTGCAGATAATCTTTAATGCTCGCGCTGAAGGGAGCCCTGCGCCGGATATTATCAGATCAATCCCTTCATCAACTGCAGTCTTTATCAGAGGTTCAAAGTTAGAAAGGACAACCATCAGGTTTACCCCGATTATTCCTTTAGACATGCTCCGGGCTTTTCTAATCTCTTCTCTGAGAGCGTCATTGTTAAGGGATTCAAATTCAGAGCCGGGCCTGTTTTCAAACTTGCCCAGACCCACGCCGGCAATTACGCCGACACATCCTTCATTGGCAACTGCCGCTGCCAGTCCTGAACGTGAGACCCTGACGCCCATTCCACCCTGAATGATGGGAGGATCAACCTTAAGGTCTCCGATATATAAAGAAGGTAATTTCTTATCCACTTATAGTCTGTTTATACAACCTGCTGCAAGATACCAAGTAAGTAATGCCTCATGTACTGCTTTATCCATTAGCTACTGAATATCTTTGGTTTATACCCATTTCTCCGGGCGTTGAAAGAGTACTTTTTTTGCTGAAAAATATACATGTCCGGCCCCTGTACTCAATACGATAGCGATGATTCATGTTTACCGCCCACATTTTAACATTTCTTGCACCAATTACGAAAATAGACGTACATGACAATACATTTATCCTTCAGCGGCGTATGCAGAACCATAAAAATCCATCTGTTTGATATCCGGCCTCATAATCAATTTCCTGAACGTCTTCACATTATGCCAAAACGCAACATACGATCATCATCACAATTTTCTACAGTTAATACACTAAACATCCGAAACATATGATAGGAACCGGCACATAAAGGCTGTTTCCCCGTCACACTGCATCATGGAGAAAAGATATGTCTGAATGGAAGAATATAGGAACACTGCTTATCGAATATGGACTGATCACGGAAACTGATCTTAAAGAAGGCATCAGTCATCAGGAAAAGTCAGGTATCAGGCTCGGAGAGGCCCTGGTCAAACTGGGTAAAGTGAGCATGGAAGATATTGATTATGTGCTGAGCAGGCAGCTCGATATCCCCTTTGTTATTGTGGAAGATATTACTGTTGACCCTGACCTGCTGAGTCAATTTGAGAAAACCTTTTTGATCCAGAACAAGGTATTGCCCCTTCACGAATCCCATGATCAGATATCCATAGTAATGCAGGATCCTTTTAACAGGAGCGCCATTGATACGGTCAGTGATACGATAAAGAAAAAAGTTAATGTATCTTCAGGCAACGGAGATAAAATAGAAGAACTTCTCAGAGTAAGCTTTGAAAAAGTCGGTATACCCACGTTGGTGTCTTCCATCAAAGAGATTATTGAAAAAATCAGGGACACATCCTTTTACAGGATAGATTTTTTTCTAGACGAACATGAATGCAGCATCAGTGTATTCGGGAATGGAATTATAAAGGAGATGTTAAAAGTCAAAGCTGCCTTCAACAAGGAAGACGTGTTTAGATCTTTTGACAGCCTTGATATCCCGCTCCTGTATGACATTGCATGCTCAGAAGGTTCTACATTTCTTGCAATTTATCCATTAACAAACAGGATGCCTTTAACCGGATACCCTGTGATAGTGGGATGTTATGGTTTATACCTGCCAGACCATGTGTCATTTGCCGATGCGAACGTATATCGCATGCCCCATCTCTTCCATAGCAGTGACCCGCCCATGGGATACCCGTTTCTTACCACAAAAACCGGCCATACCGGACACGATATGATCATTTATACGCTGGATTCAATGCCGAAAAAAACTGCAGAATGCTACGTTCATACGTTTATCCCTGAGGTCTGCATTGCATGTAATGGACATGGATGCAACACATGCAGCGAGCTGGGATATACATTTTATAAAATGGAAGGAATGTATTCTGCCGAAGATATAAGAAAGAGGATGAAAGATAAATAACATGGCTGAGATAGACGCTTTATTTACGTACATGCTTGAAAACGATGCCAGTGATCTTCATTTGTGTACCGGATCAAAACCAAAAATAAGAAAGCATGGTGAGCTGGAGGAGATGGATGCACCTGTACTCACCGATGACGGACTGCGTTCGATGCTCTTTGAGATTACCAGTGAAGAACAGAAAGATATATTCCTTGCAAAAAAAGACCTTGATTTTGCATATGAAATTCCTGATGTTTCAAGGTTCCGTGCAAACTTCTTTGAACAGAAAAGAGGCACCGGTGCTGTTTTCAGAGTAATACCAACAAAAATTCTTACTGCAGAAGAGCTGGGCCTGCCACAACAGATATTACGATTTACCCAGCTGAGCAGAGGGCTTGTACTGGTAACCGGTCCTACGGGAAGCGGCAAGTCCACTACCCTGGCTGCGATTATTGACTACATTAACAGGAACAGAAAAGAGCATATCCTGACCGTGGAAGATCCGGTTGAATTTGTTCATCAGAACCAGCAGTGCCTTGTTAACCACCGTGAGGTAGGAACGCACACCGAGTCATTTTCTGCTGCATTACGGGCTGCTCTCAGAGAAGACCCGGATGTCATACTCGTAGGAGAAATGCGGGACCTTGAGACCATAGAGCTGGCTATCACCGCCGCAGAGACAGGGCACCTTGTGTTTGGCACACTCCACACAAACTCTGCAGCAAAGACCATAGACCGGATTATAGATGCATTCCCTGCGGGACAGCAGGCACAGATACGAACAATGCTGTCCGAGTCATTGAAGGGGGTCATCTGTCAGCAGCTCCTGAAGAGAACAGACAAACCCGGAAGGCTTGCAGCACTTGAAATACTCTACTGCAAGACAGCGGTCGCTAACCTGATCAGAGAAGCAAAGACATTTCAGATACCGTCCATGATCCAGACGGGAAAGAACGAAGGCATGCAGCTCATGGACCAGGCGATCATGGACTTTCTCATGAAGAAGCAGGTCTCCCCTGATGAGGCATATCTCAAGGCAAACGACAAGAATGCCTTTGAGCGGTTTGTTAAGAAGTAATTATTGAATTTGCTCTCATCCTCTGATAATGAACTATATTCGTTGTTCTTCTCCCATTTAGTTGCAAAGAAGGGGTCAAGGATTCCAGGTTTCAAGGGTTCAAGTGATTATTCTCCAGAGACGTAATAAGCGCTTTAAGCATTCTTTTCACCTATGCCAGAACTTTTATTCCTTGTAGTTATTTAGCATTTCACTCGCATCCTGGAACCCTTGACCCCTTAAGATTATCGCACTTTTTTAGGAATTGATCCTATATTCTAAAGCAATAAGGTATTATAATTTATTCATCTCTCCATGATGAGTCCGGACAAAGGAATTCGAATATGCCCGATTATAAAATTAAGGTTATAAATAAAATAGCTGCTGAAGGTCTTGACCTGTTGAAAACCGGTTATGCGGTTAATGTTGACGAGCAGGACCCGGCAGGTATTCTGGTCAGGAGCACAACAGTTGATACTGATGATTTCCCATCATTGCTGGCAGTGGCACGCGCAGGCGCTGGTGTTAATAATATTACCGTTGAAAAGGCGACTGACAGGGGAATATGTGTATTCAACACACCCGGGGCAAATGCCAATGCAGTTGCAGAACTGGTCTTTATCATGCTGGGCATTAGCGCCCGGAATATTCACCTGGCAATTGACTTCTGCCGGAACCTGACAGGACTGAGCGATGATGAGGTCACGTCACAGGTAGAGTCCAAAAAATCAGGATTCCGCGGGTTTGAACTGGCAGGCAAGACACTTGGCGTGCTCGGGCTGGGAAAGATAGGGGTGCTTGTTGCAAACGGAGGGGTCCAGAGACAGATGAATGTCATCGGGTTTGACCCGTTCCCTGCCATGGAGAACATTCACCAGCTCAGACCTGATGTACACCTTGCCAGAAGCTGGCGTGAGGCCGTAAGCCGGTCAAACGTGCTCAGTCTTCATATGCCATTCAATGAGAAGCTTCACCATTTTATAAATGCCGATAGATTAAAACGTCTGCCCAAAGATGCAATCCTTGTAAATTATGCCCGCGGCCCGCTGGTTGATGAAGCCGCTGTCCTCAATGCTCTGGACAGTGATCAGCTCAGTTCCTATATAACAGATTTCCCGTCCTCTACCATGCTGCGGCATCCAAAGGTCATATCATCACCGCATCTCGGCGCCAGTACCGAGGAGTCGGAAGAAATGTGCGCCCTCATGGCAGTGCAGGAAATGAAAGATTATCTTGAGTACGGGACCATAACGAACAGTGTTAATTTCCCCACTGTGGAATCCATTCCTTC
>CAMYJJ010000027.1 GCA_947258735.1 Thermodesulfovibrionia bacterium
CTATAGCCCTTCTTATTGGTGCGTTGCTGCTGCTTGTCAGGGGATATATTACCTGGCATATTCCTCTTTCATATGTTGCGACGGTGGGAGTACTTGCCTGGGCGTTTGGAGGGGAAGGGCTTTTTACCGGTGATCCCTTAATTCATATTCTGAGCGGCGGGCTTGTGCTTGGTGCTTTTTTTATGGCTACGGACTATGTTACCGGTCCTTCAATAAGGAAAGGACAGATCATATATGGAATTGGCTGCGGGGCCATTACCATGCTGATCAGGCTCAAGGGAGGGTTTCCCGAGGGTGTCATGTTTGCCATATTATTGATGAACTGTTTTGCGCCGCTTATCGACAGGAGCGTTAAACCGGGGCTGTTCGGTGCTGTCAGGGAGAAAAAGAAATGAACACTGTTGAAATGGCAAAGATTACATTCAACCTAGTTGTCCTGTATGTCATTGGAGGTCTTGTCATGGCGTATGTATATGCAGTGACCTCTCCCATAAAGTTTCAAAAGGAAAAGGCGGAAAAAGAGGCGGCCCTCATATTAATGATGCCCGAGGCTGACAAGGTTGACAAGCTTGGTGACTGGCATCCCCATGAGAAACATGCAGAATATTATGCTGCAAGAAAATGCGGAGAATTAAAGATCAATAAGGTCACAGATGAAAAAACTGGAGAAATGAAAGAAGAAAAGGAATGCATTGATCCTGTGGACATCGGGTATATTGCAGAGGGGTATGGAAAGGGGTATTCCAGTTATATACATATACTCGCATCTGTGGACAGGAATTTTCTTGTGAAAAAGATCAGCATCCTGGGACATGGAGAAACCCCGGGACTGGGAGATGAGATAGAAAAAGATTATTTCCTCAATCAGTTTGAAGGTAAAAGTGCGGACAATCTTGTTGTGATTAAAGGCGAAACAGAAGATAAAATTGTTGCGATAACAGGTGCTACCATTTCAACCCGTGCTGTTGCTGAAGATGGAGTACGAATGGGAGTTGAGATGCTTCATGAAAAACTGTCAAAAGGGGTGACGCAATGAGTGCCAATACAAAAAGTAACTGGGAATTAATGAAAAACGGGATGTTCGGTGAAAATACCATCTTCCGTATGGCCATAAGCCTGTGTCCGTCCATTGCGGTTACAAACGGAATGAAAAATGGAGTTGCTTTGGGCGTGGCAGTTGTCTTTGTTCAGACCATGGTAAATATCACCGTATCTGTAATAAGAAAATTTATTCATCCAAAAATCAGGATCCCTATCTTCATGCTTATTATTGCCGGATATGTAACTATTATAGATATGCTGATGTCCACGTATGCAAGGCCGGTCTACAAAGAGATAGGACTGTATATCCAGATTATTGTTGCCTTTGCATCAATATTTGCCCGGGCTGAGGTGTTTGCCAGCAAGAACAGGATCCTTCCATCGGCAATTGACGGATTTGGCATGGGCGTCGGTTTTTTACTGGCGATGATTGTCATCAGTTTCTTCAGGGAACTCCTGGGTAAAGGTGAACTATACGGTTATTCCCTCATTTCAGGCAATCCGCTGCTGATAATGATCCTGCCTGCAGGAGGGTTTCTGGCGGTCGGACTGCTTATGGGATTTTTTAACTGGATAGATATGAGATTTTTTGGCGGCAAAGGGGCTTCAGGCGTTTAGCGCCGCGGAGGTATTAATATGGAATTCGGCAAACTATTTGAACTGGTCATTGCAGCATCACTGATAAATAACTTTGTATTTACCAGGTTTCTTGGACTGTGCATTTTCTTCGGAGTTTCAAGAAAGATGGAAACAGCGGTCGGAATGAGTATTACCTTTACTGCGGTTATGGTGGTAAGCGCTGCATTGAGCTGGGTGGTGTATAACTTTGTGATGATAGAGAATTCCATGTTCCAGGGATCTCCTGATCTGACATTTCTGAAGATTATTATTTTTATAGGTATTGTTGCAGCATTTGTTCAGTCAGCCGATACGATCATGAAAAAGGTAAGCCCTACACTTTATTACAAGTTAGGCGTTTACCTTGCTTTGATAACAACAAACTGTATTATACTGGCAGTCCCCCTGATCAATGCAGGGGAGCATTACAGCTTTTTTGAGAGCATTGCGTTTGGTCTGGGATCAGGACTGGGGTTTGCACTTGCCCTGATAATTATGGCAAGCATACGCGAGAAACTGGAGGTGGCTGATGTGCCGGCCCCCTTTAAAGGTCTGCCCATTTCTTTTATTATTGCCGGGCTGATTGCACTGGCGTTTACCGGGTTTTCCGGATTGATAACATTGTGATATTGTAGGGGCGAGGCGCCGCCTCGCCCCTACCGATTAATAAAAAGGATTATCATGTTTGATATAAATATTTTTAAAATTCTTACAGATCTGATGCAGTCTTTAAACGAGATCCCTCTTCCCATGATGGGTGTCGGTGCAGGGGTAGAAGCAAGGGAATCTGTTGACCTTATTGAAGTCGTGAAATTTTCCGCGGCTTTTCTGCTGGGAATAAGCGCTCTCTTCGGAATAGGACTTGCATTTGCAGCAAAGAAGTTTGCCGTTAAGGAAGACCCCAGGGTTGACCAGGTGTCTGAGGTACTTGCCCATGCACATTGCGGTGCCTGCGGCTATCCGGGTTGCCGCCAGTATGCAGAGGCCGTTGTGTCTGATCCTGATGTCAAACCTACGTTATGTACTCCGGGTGGTACGGCTTCTGCAGAGGCGGTTGCAAGGATCACCGGCAAGGTCATGGAACAGACAGAACCAAAGATCGCACGGGTATTCTGCCAGGGCGGGTGTTCCAAGTCTAAAAGAAGGTTTAAATATGAAGGGGTAAAAGACTGCAGGGCGGCCATACTTGCAAGCGGGGGCGACAAATCATGTCTCTACGGCTGTCTTGGTTATGGATCATGTTTCAGGGCATGTCCTTTTGATGCCATCAGCATGAGTGAGGAGAACCTCCCTGTTATTGATCCTGTAAAGTGCACGGCCTGCGGAGTATGCGCACAGACCTGTCCTACAAATGTAATTAAAATACTGCCATTGGCAAAAGAGGTGCTTGTCAAGTGCCACTCAAAGGACAGGGGACCTGTCACAAAGAAGAACTGCCAGATAGGATGTATCTCCTGCGGGCTATGCGTGAAAGTCTGTCCCTATAACGCTGCAAAGGTAGAGAACTTCCTCTCACGTATTGATCTGGACAAGTGCAGGGTATGCGGTCTCTGCGTAACTAAATGTCCGACAAATGCGATTGTCGACCATATTCCAAAGAGGCCAAAGGCATCTGTTACTGAGAAATGTATTGGCTGTCACGCGTGTGCAAAAGTCTGTCCGGTCAATGCTGCTTCCGGTGAACAGAAAAAACTTCATGTCATTGATCAGGGCAGGTGTATAGGCTGCGGCATATGTGCCTCAAAATGTCCGGTGGTTGCTATTACAGGGACGTTTAATTATTCAGAAGTGCTGGAAATATATGAGGCCAAAAAGGCAGCAAGGGCCAGGGCAAAGGCTGAGAGAGAGGCCGCTTCCGCGGCTGAAAAATAGACGTATAATTTCAGTCCTGTATAACTCTTCAACTGTTCTTCTCTTATCATGAATCGCTTATTCTTTAAACTTCAGCTGATTGCAGGTATCCCTTTTGGTTTATTAATTGGCATTATATCTCTGCAACAGGGGAAGCTTTTTGACGTACTGTTGAATGGCATTCTGTCAGGTCTGGTTTTCGGGACAATTGTCTCTTATATCCTGGTATCTCTGCACAGGGCATTAAGCAGAAGAGTAGTTCCGGATGCATCGATTGCTGACTTTGATATGCATCAGGAACGATACATTGAATTGAACATGCCTTTTGAGCAGGCATTCAGCCTCTGCCTTCAATCCTTGAACACGATTAACAGGTGTCGGGTCATGTCTTCAAACCATGATCACGGTGACATAAAGGCCCGGACCGGTCTTAACTGGAAGACCTGGGGTGATGATATTCAAATAAAACTGACGAAAGGGCGAAACAATACTGAAATCAACATTTCGAGCAGGCCTTCTGCCAGGAGTACCCTGGTTGATTTTGGTAAAAACCTGGATAACGTTGAAAAGATCAGGAGATATTTACTTGAATACTAAGAGTGGTTTCATTAGTAATTTGAATTAGGAATTAATTGATATATGGGTTTTGACATATGTCATTTTTTAACCTGAACGCTCCAGTGTACTCACAATAAAATCCATAAGGAATTCCCTTATGCAAGAAAAAGGATATTCCCGATTTTGAATTTTTTAAAACTATCCGATAAAAGAGTTGCCCAATAAATTGTATCACTGCAGTAAACGGCAGCCATGTCCTCCATGGCTGCCGCCCTTCCTTTAAAACTAATTAATTTTATACATCTTCGTTAATATGGATATTATTTACAGGTTGCAGTCAGCATGATGTACAATTGCTGCTCATGTCAGATAATAAGAAACGCATAGTCTTATCTGCATCATTCAGCATATATAAAATTTTTATACCATTTTTTATACCCCTTGACATGTATTGTGATATGGATTAAAAGGTTAGTAAGAACGTATACAGGGAAAGGAAAACATTACAGGTAAAGGAGGAGTCATGGTTGAAAGTGTTACAAGAAAAACAGATGAATCAATGTTTAAGATGAAAGTAAATGAATCAATCAACAGGATGTTAGACTGTTTGTTAACCAGAGATGGTAAAACCTGTAAAAACTGCTCTGAAGTAAGCATTTGCAGTTTTTTAACAGAAGCAGTGTTTGCCTATCGTCAGAAATATGCAGGCATGCATACTCTATCCAATTGAGACTCATTGTGTCTTATATCAAATTAAGTTTCTTATTATTGATAAGGATCTGACCTGCATGACCTTATTCATCCCCTCTTACTAAATCAGTATGATAACTGATTGAATATTATTAACATGATGACGTTACCGGTAAAATCTGGACCTTCACAGAACAGGAAATCTCTGTTTGACATAATCGAAGACAGTGTAGGGGCAGGAGGGCTTGTCCTGCCCTTAAAACAGGGAAACCGCAAGGGTCGCATATGCATGTAATTGTTAATAAGCTGATGACGTATGGGTTTCTGATAATTGTACTGTAATCAGACTCCCTCTTCTCATCCGGAATCTTCCAGTCTGAAAGAAACCAGCATGGGGTTATGATCAGATGATGTAACGTTTATAACCGCTGCATCGATTACTGTTAGTTCACGATAATAAATGTGGTCTATTGCGCGGCCGAAAATTCGTGTCCGGTCCTGTTTATTAAATGGCACGGCTTTCAGGCCCAGGCGAATCGAGAGGTCCTTCAAGATTGCCATACGTTTTTTGCTCCATGTATTAACATCTCCTGAAAAAATCACAGGTCCTTTGTGCTGTGACATAGTACGTTCAGCTTTATGCAATTGTGTAATAAAACTTCCTGTTCCAAAAATAAAATTAATCGAATGAATATTAACGACCATAAGAGTCTTATGCGTATCAGAAAGGGGATATATCGTTACCATTGCGGTTTTAGGAAGGCTGAAAAGAGGTTCCTTAACCCGGAACGTGCAGGTAAAGTCCGGCAGGACCCTTGATGCCGTTAATACACCGGTCTCTTTGCCATTATATGTGAAGGCAATACTAATGTCCCAGTTGCCATGATCATTGTTCAGCAGCTCTCTTAAATCATCTGTCAGGCGCGCCTCCTGAATAGTGATGATATCACGCGTAGTGATCATTTTTTTTAAGTCCGCCTGCCACCCCTTGTGTATACCCTTAAACATGTTCCAGGTCAGCAGCCTGAAGCCTTTGGAACTCAGCTCAGGTTTTGTGGCGGTGTTTGAAGACAATATGGTCTTATACTGAGGTATTTCACAATCTTTTGCGTCCTGAACTGCACTAAACCCTCCTCGCTGACTAATTGTAAGATGTTGGGAAGGGATGCTGACGCATGAGGACAGGGCGAGGAAAAAAGTAACATAAACAATCACCTTGATCATGCTATGAGTTTACATCTTTGCCCGTTAATTAATCATATTCACAATATTCGGTTATAGAACCAATACCAATCATACACTTGTTCCAGAACTGTGGGTAGATCATGTATGCGTTTGTTTTGGTAATAAATGATGCGACCAGAGTATTAAAAATTACCTGATATACGCTTCAGTAACGTATCTGCGCATCATACGGTGGGTGTTGAAGTAATAACCGTTTTTGCCTATTGCATTCTGCATCATGCGGATCCAGTGTTTGCGGTCATTGTAGTAGGCAGGGATGATCTTTGTCTCCAGCTTGTGATACAGATCATCAGCATCTATTTTATTCATGTTTTTGTCCGGTTCAAGTTCAGTCGGTGCAGGCCCTATTGCCCATCCGGTGAAGTCCTCTATATGTCCTTCAATCCACCAGCCGTCCAGCACGCTGAAGTTCATGACACCATTATGGGCGGCCTTCATGCCGCTTGTGCCTGAGGCCTCGAGGGGTCTCAGGGGCGTGTTGAGCCAGATATCCACCCCGGACACAAGCTTTAGTGCAATCTCCATATTATAGTTTTCGATAAAAGAAAGCCTGATCTTTCCTTTTAATGTGTCCCTGAGGGCATATATGTTTTCGATCAGTTTTTTCCCCACGTCATCTTTAGGATGGGCCTTGCCGGCATAAATGACCTGGATCTTGCCGGCACCGATTCTCTCAAGGCGTTCAAGGTCGGTAAATAGCAGGTCAGCCCTTTTGTACGCGGTAGCCCTTCTGGCAAAACCGATGGTAAGTGTATCAACATCCATGTCAGTATGGGAGACTGAGTTCACATATTCAATAAGTTCTTTCTTGGACTTCAGGTGTGCGTCCCAGATCTCATCGTCAGGGATCGCACCGACCCTTACGAATATTTCGGGTTCATTTGCCCAGCCCGGCAGATATTTGTCAAAGATCTTTTTCATGTGTTCAGACGTCCATGTGTAGGAATGGACACCATTAGTGATGGAATTAATCTGGTATCCCGGAAACATGCTCTGTGAAACTTCACCATGCTTCTTTGCTACGCCATTAACAAAATTGCTCAGGTTAAAGCCTAACAGGGTCATATTAACATTTTTGTCGCCGGCAAGCTTTTTCATGATTTTTTCGGGAAAATAGGTGCCGAATACTTTATTGAACAGTTCATACGTAAACTTGTCATGACCTGCCTCAACAGGAGTGTGCGTTGTGAATACACACAGGTCCTTGACCGGTTCAATGTTCCATATATGGTCTTCATCCCAGACTTTTTCAATGTCTTTCTTGAATTCATGAAGAAGCTCAAGAGTAAGAAATGCTGCGTGGCCTTCATTCATATGATACTTCTTGACCTGAAACCCGAGTTTTCTGAGCATCCGCACTCCGCCGATGCCGAGAACGACTTCCTGCTTAATCCTGTAACTCTCATCACCGCCATACAGCTGATCAGTTAATGTTTTATCTTCAGCACTGTTTTCAGGAAGGTTTGTATCAAGATAAATGACCGGGATACTTCCGCCCCTTGGGCTTTCAACAAAATATATCCATGCCTGAACAAGCACGTTTCTGCCTTCAATCGTGACAGAAACCTTTCGTGATGAAAGCTTCATCAGTGTTGACGGGTCCCAGTCTACAGGGTGTTCTTTCTGGTGTCCTTCATTATCTATCTCCTGCCTGAAATATCCCTTGCGGCTCATCAGCGTAACAGCGATAAAGGGAAGGTTCAGGTCTGCAGCTGACTTGACGGTGTCGCCTGCCAGTATGCCGAGGCCTCCTGAGAACGTCGGGATCTCATCTCTCAGTCCTATTTCCATGGAGAAATAGGCTATCTTTGGTTCATTAATGTGGTGTTCGAGTAATGACATAAGGTCGTATTATACCAGATTTTTTAAATAGGTTTTCCTTTGTTCCTGATCAAACTTTTCTATCGCATATCTAAGCATGGTGCGCGGCATTATCCTGTAATGCTTTTTCAGAAACTCCTCTTCAGTTTTCCTGTCTCTGTTCCCTGTTTCCCTCAGCATCCAGCCCACTGCCTTATGAATAAGGTCGTGTTCGTCCCTTATTAGTATTTCGGCTATTTTCAGCGTATCTTTAAATTGATTGTTCTTGATAAAGCGGAACGTAGCCATAATCGCTATTCTTCTCTCCCAGAGGTTTTTTGACATTGCCATACGGTATAGCACTGACCGGTCTCTCTCAAGAAGGTAATCTCCCATAATTTTATCTGCCGATACATCGACAAGGTCCCAGTTATTTATATGCTTTGTGTTTTTATAATAAAAATCTGCAATCTTTTTTTTTCCTGAATCATCTGATTGTGCATACTTGATAACAAGGATAAGAAGTGATGTTAACCGGTGCTCATGATACCTGCTGGAAAGCAGGTTTTGAAGTTCTTTAATTGTCACTCCGGCATATTTCTTTGCGATCTTCCGCTGCTCAGGAACCTTAATACCGAGAAATATATCTCCTTCACCGTATTGTCCTTTACCGGTTTTGAAAAACCGCTGAAGGATCTTTGCCCTGTCCGGATCTGCCAGGCGTTTGAGTTCTTTTTTTATTTGATTAAGCATAGGGTTTCATATGATATTTTTTTAATGGGAAATTGTCAAAATGTTTTTCTTACGATTCCGGTAATTCAATTAACTGCTTTCTTATCTGTCATTCCCGCGGTCTCTTGAGCGGAAATCCAGAGTCTTTTAATAAGGGGCTGGATTCCGGCTAGAAGACTGCCGGAATGACATCTTTGTCATTGATACCTCACTGTTCTGCTATGGCTTCGATCATCAATTGTCTTTACTATCTAGTTCTATATGCTAAAATAAGCACCTGATAATATATACAGGAGGCATATTCATGGATTTAAAATCGTATGTTTTAAAAAAAGCATCAGAGGCAAGAGAGGGTGCAAGGGCAATTGCAAAGGCATCATCAGAACAGAAGAACAACGCTCTCTTGATAATGGCAGATGCACTTAAGAAAAAAGCGAACGAGCTTCAGAGAGAAAATAAAAAAGATCTTGCGGCAGCAAAGAAAAAAGGACTCACAAAGGCCATGACAGACAGGCTGACACTGACGACCGCGAGGATAAACGAGATGTCTCAGGGATTGATTGATATTGCCGGCCTGCCTGATCCTGTTGGAGAGATTACCAAAATGTGGAAGAGGCCAAATGGAATGACCATCGGCAAGATGAGGGTCCCTCTCGGGGTAATTGGTATCATTTATGAATCAAGACCTAATGTGACGGCTGATGCAACAGCGCTTTGTTTAAAGGCAGGCAATGCGGTCATACTCAGGGGCGGCTCCGAGGCGATTCATTCCAATAAGGCCATTGTGAAGATACTCAGAGGAGTTGCAAAAAAACAGGGGATCCATGAAGGGGTCATCACGTTTCTGGACAGGACCGACAGGCAGGCTGTCATGGAGATGCTTAAGCTTGAAGGTATGATTGATGTTGTGATTCCAAGGGGCGGTGAAGGACTGATACGGGCGGTGACCGAAAACTCACGTATCCCTGTGCTTAAACACTATAAGGGAGTGTGCCATGTATTTGTTGACAGGGACGCTGACCTGAAAATGGCAGAGGAGATATGCTTTAATGCGAAAGTGCAGAGACCGGGAACCTGCAATGCCATGGAGACGATGCTTGTAGATGAGAAGGTAGCAAAGAAATTTCTGCCTCCGGTAACCAGACGTTTTAAGAAGGCCAACGTAAAGATGAAGGGCTGTGCCCGTACAAAGCGGATGGTTGCATCTGTCAGTGAAGCAAAGGCCGCTGATTTTCATAATGAGTATGTTGACCTTATTCTTAATATTAAAGTCGTCAGGGACATTGATGCAGCGATGGAGCATATCGCAGAGTACAGCTCTGCCCATACTGAAACGATTGTCACTGAAGACTATGGCAAGGCCATGAGATTCCTGAGGGAAGTGGATTCGTCTTCTGTATTTGTAAACCTCTCCACAAGGTTCAGCGATGGTTTCCAGTTCGGACTGGGCGCTGAGATGGGCATATCAACCGACAAGATCCATGCACGGGGCCCGATGGGACTGGAAGAGCTCACATGTACAAAATTCATAGGTCTCGGGAACGGACAGATCAGAACATAAAATCAGGTGTCAGGTATTAGGGAGCAGTAGTCAGTTACTGAACCCTGACTACTGACAACTGAAACCTGTGTGTAATATGAAAATAGGAATTTACGGCGGCACTTTTAATCCTGTTCATTATGGACATCTCAGGACAGCCGAGGATGTTTATGAAAGGCTGTCCCTGGATAACATGCTGTTCATTCCTTCCGGGAAGACCCCCTTTGACAAACCAGACCTTGCCCGGGCCAGTGAACGTTTTGAAATGGTAGACAAAGCAATTAAGGGCAACCGGCATTTTGTCATATCGGATATTGAAACAAAGGCAAGACGCAGATCTTATTCCGTTGATACTATTAAAAAGCTTGACAGGATGTACGCTAATGCTGACTTTTATTTTATACTCGGCATTGATGCTTTTCTGGATATGCCTGCATGGAAAGATCCGGACACACTGCTTAAGCTGACCAATCTGGTTATTATTTCAAGGCCCGGGTATCTGTTTAGCGACATCAGCGCTTCACCATATATAAAAGGATTCAGCAAAAAGGTCCTCCACGATCTTGATAAAGGAAACATCATGGACTATTCATTTAATTCCGGTCGGCAAAGAGGCTATCTCTTAAATGTTACAGGCCTGAATATCTCGTCATCCCTTGTCAGAGGGCTGGTTTTTAAAGGAGAAAGCATCAGATATCTCTTGCCTGAATCAGTAAAATCCTATATAATTGCTCATAATATATATAAAAAGTGAGAAATCAGAAGTAAGAAGTAGGAAGTTATTAAGGATATGTTGTTAATTCCTGCTTCTCACTTTTCCCTTCCCACTTATGATTGAAAGGAGCGATACCCTTAGAAAACAAGATTAAACAAAGGGCGGTAAAGGCTGCAGAACTGGCGTTTGACAAGAAAGCCAGTGACGTTGTGGTCCTCGACTTACAAGGGCTTTCGACGATAGCAGATTTTTTTGTAATATGCTCGGGAGAAAACAGGGCCCAGATCAGGGCCATTGCTGAGTCAATCGATGATTACTTTTCAAAAGAAAAGATTTTTCCCCTTGGCAAAGAGGGTATGGACACAGCTCATTGGGTACTTATGGATTATGGCGATCTGGTAGTCCATATTTTTGATGAAGAAACCAGGTCATTTTATAGCCTGGACAAATTCTGGATGGATGCCAAACGGATTCCAATTGATCAACGTCTCACAGAGGCTGCTCACAATAAGATGTAGCGTACTATCAATTTTAAAAAAGAGAGGTGTAACATGGGGAAAATTACCGTTATTTTATTTCTTGTACTGTTGAGCCTTCTTGCTTTTTTTAATAAGGGGATGGTCGATGTGACTGTCTGGCAGGACATTACGTATACCATACCTGTTATTGCTCTTATTATTGTCTCGGCGTTCATGGGAATCCTTACTACAGGAATTATCTCATTCATAAGGGGCACGAAACGCTATGTCGAGAGCTGGCAGGTAGAGCGCCAGCACAGGACAGAAGCCAAATTGCAGGAGACATATGCAAAAGGACTGGATGCATTTTACGCTTCCAGGTCTGGCGAGGCCTCGGAACTCTTTGACCGGGTACTTGAGAGTGACCCCAGGCAGGTTTCTGCGCTTCTTCGACAGGGGGATATTGCTGTTCAGAACAGGGATTATCTGAAGGCGAAGAATTTTTATTATCGGGCAAAAGATGTGAAGCCAAGGGGCATTGAGGTCCTCCTGTCCATAGCTGGTCTTTATGAAATACAGGAGAAGTGGCAGGATGCGTTGAAGGCCCTTGATGACATTCTTGAAATCGATAGTGACAATATCAAAGTGCTGCATAAAAAGAGAAGTATCTATGAATCGACCAGACATCTGGAGGAAGCAATTGACGTCCAGAATAAAATAGTAAAAGGTAAACTGACCCCGGAGGAAGGTAAGGAAGAGAACACCATTCTTAACGGATATAAATATGAACATGGTAAAGAACAGATAGAAACCGATGCTCCGGAAAAGGGAATAAAGGCCTTAAAGACTCTTATCAAGCATGATAAGAATTTCATAGCAGCGTATATAGCCCTGGCAGAAGGGTATTTAAAGGAAGGAAAAAACAAGGATGCAGAATCAATCCTGAAAAAAGGATTTGAAGAGACCTCGGCCATGGTCTTTCTCGTGAAGATGGAAGACTATTTTATTAACAAGGGTGAGCCGGGCACAATTATCGATTTTTATCAGAAGGCGATCCAGAAAGATGCGAAAGACATACGGCTCCAGTTTTTTCTTGCAAAGCTGTATTACAGACTTGAAATGATCGACTACGCCTCTGATACCATTAACGCGATGGATACGACTTCGTTTGACCATCCGGGACTTCATATTCTCCTTGGAAATATTCATGAAAGGCGCTCGCAGTTTGAGGAAGCGAAGGATGAATTTAAAAAAGCCCTCAGGGCCGGGAGCCCTCTTGTTGTACCATTCTGCTGTTCGCACTGCAGCTTTTCCACAAAGGACTGGGCCGGAAGATGTCCTGAATGCGGGAGCTGGAACACCTTTATTCTTAATATCCATGACGTCTGTAAAATCGAGAAAAGACAGAGTAGTACTTGATACCAGCCTGTTTGTAAATCCCGAAGTCCGTAATGATTTCGGCGGTTCTCCCACAGAGGCGATCAAGGGGTTTCTGCTTTTGGCAGAGCAGATCCCTTCGCTGGAATTCTATATGCCGTCGTCCATCTTTGAAGAGCTTATGAATTTTGTGGACAGGCGAAAAGTGCCTGGCAAACTCATGGCTGTACTGAACCAGAAGTCCCCGGGCAAGCATGAAATGAATGTGCCGGCGGTGCTGCTGTATGAACTTATTGAAGACATCAGGGACCGCATTAATAAAGGTCTGAGAGTTGCAGAAAAGGCGGTCAGAAGCGCCGGAAGTGTTGATGAGAGGGAACTGATCAAGGGAATGCGTAAAAGCTACAGAGAGGCCCTCAGGGAAGGAATAATAGACAGCAGGGAAGATGTAGACCTCATACTACTGGCAAAAGAGCTTGATGCATTACTTGTCACGGTTGATCATGGTGCGATTAAATGGGCAGAAAAACTGGGGATACGCTGGCTCGTTCCGGACAAGTTCAGGGATTACCTTTTAAGTTTTATAGAAGACGCTGACCCGGTTGGCTAAATATGGGCAGTAGGGACGGCTTTAGTGTTTCTTCAACCTACATACCTTTTTGAGATTGTAGACTTTATCTAATTAGATTCATAATTGATGGAGTGAAGATTCTGAAGATAACATCATGAAGTCTTCTGAACATCCTAAGTACTTAGATAACTGATTTCACATATCTATCTTCATGATCGATGTGTTAATGATTATCAATAAATATCTACTACAAACGATTCTGTAGTGATGCTGAATCACTGACTTCGCCTGGAAAGAGTGATATGCACCTATTCCGGGGAAACCTCTTATAGTAATAGAGTGAGAGGTGTAAAGAATATTATCCGTGATGAGAATTTCATTGATTACTGACACCTCATATTATAATGCCGCAAAATCGACTATTAATGGAATTGAATATTGTGTTTTATGCGGAACGATGATTCATTGACATGCTGTATTAATATATACCTTTCCCTGAGAGGCAATTCGAAATACAGAGGGCTTTCCATTAAGATTGTGATAATTTCACTTATTGTTTTTTTCGATCTCATGGTACCTCCTTTCTTACAAAAGCTTCTTTTTAAAATGATCTATTTTCTCTCTTGTTCTTTATTACTGCATTGCAACTGATATGCCAGGCAAAAAAGCTTATATTCATAGCAGTTGCTAATATGCTTTCGATGACATTCTGAAAAATATTTCATGATAAATTCACATACTGTGAAACATATTTCATGGTTGCTCCATAAGTTAGTAGATATACTGTTCTGGACTGGTGATTAGCTGAAGAGGAATGCATATATCAGAAGTTATAGGTGAATTCGAATTTAACGTAGCTTGCAGTTTCTCCCGAGAGAGGACCGAAAGCATCACCGGCACGGAATAAGGACCCTATCATTTCGAGCTCAACGTGCTTCCACTCCTCGATACCAATTACAACATCCCACTCCTGTCCGATGTCCCTATCCTCTCCGAGAGGATCCACCTTGATAGATGCATCTCGAAGATAATCCGCCTTCTTGTCCTGCCGGTACCTATGATACAGGAATTCCAGCGAACTGTTCTCTAAAAAACGGAAGCCCAGAGAGACCGTGAGTATGTGAAGGTTTGACAGCTCCGGCTCCAGAAGTTCTCCATAATATTTGAAGCTGTTGACACCCCGGAATTTGGCGCTGTTGTCCTGGAGTCCTGTTTGTCGAAAAGCTCGGTCCGTCTTATCATCAGGGTCGCTGTCACCTGTACCAAAGGCATATCCAAGAGTAACATTCTGCAACCACTCCCATCTGGTCTGCCAGGTTACACCGGCATCAATTGCCGTGCCTCTCACATCAATCATGTCCACGGAGTCTACAACGCTTTTCTCACTATCTATTGAGTCATAGTCGATAACAGACTCCTCTCCCCAGACAATCGCCGTATCAAGCCAGTAGTGAAAACGTCCCAGGGGACGGTATTTCCACCTGCCGAGCATCCGTGCACCAATCCAGGTCAGGTCGGCATCACTCCTGTCCCTCCTGTCTCTCTTGATAATATCATTCTCTGACTCTGTATGCGAATGGTCGTGTTCATGAAGAAAGAATACCTCTGCCCGCTGTTTTTTGGCCCGGCGCCAGGTGAGGTTGGCGAGTAGGCGCAGAATGTCGTCATCTTCCGGATCGATAAAAACCTCGTCTGTAGATCTTGGCGCAAGCTCTTCTGCCACGGCAAAGTGCAAATGCCATTTATCTTTATCATAGTGAATGCTTAAGGCATCAAGGTCCTCGTCCCACCACCATTCCCTCTTGTCATCAAAATTCTGACTCCCGACCTGGACTCTGAGGGGGCTATTGAATACAGTATCCCAGTAAACCCATGTCTCGCCGCGCTTTACGTCGAATCTATCGGCGCTCCGGTCACCATCTTCGGCATATATCTCAGCATTGTAAAATGGTTTTAATTCGACGAAAAGAGCAACATTATCGCGCAGCTCATGGAGCATTTCTATCTCAAGTTCCTGGTTCAGGCTCCATGTGTCGTCTTCAGCATCATCTTCCAGCTCAAAGTCCTTGCGGTATGCAGTGGAGACAGCATATTCTCCCCCGATAGTCAGTGGCTTCCCAAATAATGTAATCGACAATTGGTCTTCAGGGCGCTTATCATCGGGACGGTAGGTTAACTGACGGGCGGAGTGCGCCTGGTCTATCCTGGGGGATTGCCTGATTGAGTTTCTCATATCCATCCTGCCGGAAAGGACTTCGCTGGACGCAGGGAGGATACCGGCACCGTTGGCAATCCCATTGGATACTTCTTCTCCATAGACTTCCTCATCACTGTACATCAATACAACGTGCTTCTCGTTTATCGATGACTGAATGATTAGTGCACCGGGGAGCTGCAGGGCAAGATACTCAAGAGCGCTGTTCGCCTCTTTGTAGGTGTTGAACTGTCCAAGCCGTATGGTGTAGTATGCCTTTATTTTTTCTATCCTGAGATATGTGCGGTTCCCTGCATCTAATCTCCGGCCCAGATCGGTAACGTGCTGCAGGGCACGATTTTTCTGTAAAAAACTGGCGGCCTGGATCGTATAAATTAATTCTGAAGCACCTGAAATAAGGGGGGTCGACAGGGAAATGCAGAGTGCCAGTAATGTCAGAAACAGGGGCGGCAGTTTTATTTTTCTTGAATAAGATGTCATATATAGAGGTTACCATGCGCGTTTCTTCATGATTTGGATCACTGGAATGCAAGGTTTCTGTCTGATCCACTCGTTTGAACATTTAACCGTTGCTCACACAGTTCCAGTAGCGACTCAGTAAAAGGGCGCCGCTCAGGAAACTGCGTGCTGATTGAAATGTGCCGTGCTAATGTAAGAGTTGTATAAATGTCTATCGCGGTACCAGAAGTGCCGCCTGAAAGCTCCAGGTATCTTTCTTTAAATGCCAGTTCCCTTTCCTCCAGTGCCCTGGGATTTCCAAACATGCGGATACTCTGTTCAGTAATATGCCCGAGAAAATTGCCGACGTCCAGCGAGGGGTCACCGGCACAATGGAGATCTAAATCGACAATAAATAAACCAGATCCGTCCACAATAATCTGATCAGGATAAAAATCTCTATGGATGCCGAGCGGTGCAGGACTGGAAACTGAAGTGCTGCACCTACGGCAGGCGTCCATAATAAACTCGAGACGCCGGGACCACTCAGACATTAACCGGGCAACTCCCTCCAACCTCTCACGAAGTATGCGCAATTCATCGGCGACCGTATGATACCTGAGAGCCGGAATATCCGAAGTGTGGATCTTGAACGCAGCTTCTGCAGCCCGTTTCATAAGCGCAATTCCCATCGAACCGGGCAGCAGCTCAGTAAGGACCGTTCCGGGAACTTTATGCTGAATCCACATGTTCAATTCAGGAATCACACCGACAGGTTTTGGCACAGAAATTCCATCCCTGTTATCTGCTCCAAAACCTGAATGATAAAATACATTGTTAAGATGAAATGTCGAGAGATCAAGACCTTTTCGGCGTGCCTTGCCAATCAGTGTAATTTGCTTTTCCGGACGGTCGGGACTGCTTAATAGGACGTCATATTCAATCAGGCACCGGCGTCCGGGCTTATGGCGCGTGACACGAACATGTCTGAGATGAAGTTTGCTCCCGAATGGTGCTCCATCGAAGAACAGACGTTCCAGAGCAGGCTCCATCACCTTCGGGTTCATGGCCTGTGAAATGAAGGGCATCGTCGGGTCCTGTCCGGCTCCCAGGGGATCGTTGATTGAGACGGGAGAGGAGATCCTCCTTGGCAAAACTGCACAATTCTGACCATTGATATTCTTTTTCAGGAATGGACGTTGAATCATTTCTTCCACCCTGTCCAGTATCATTTCTATTTTCTCTGCCCAGTCCGGTTCACAGATGCGGAAGGGGTGATGAATGAGCTGAAATAGGTTTACTGCAAGCGCCTCCTGTATATTCGTAATGGTTTCGTCATCCACTCTCCAGCGAATGAGGTGTGCAATAAAATTGCCCAGATCCGATCTCTGGTCTCCCATCACTGCCTCGTCCAGGTCCACGATTCCAACTCGTCCCCTGGTCCACAAAACCTGCTTTGCATAAAAATCCCCGTGGATTATTCCGTGCCGGGGGCTTTCATTAAGAAGCCATGAGCGGAGGTTGGCTGCGAGTTGCTGAGCACGCGCCTTGAGATGAGGGCAGAGAAAATCAATTCGATCAGCAAGTGCAGTGATTGCAGCCGCTTCAGCTGCACGTGTTCTCTTTGCCAGTCCACGGGGGTGTTGATCATGAAGCTCAGCCAGCGCTGATCCTGTTTCTATAACTGCAGGGACTATGCTTTTGTGAGACATTATCATTTCAGAAAGCAGTTCTCCCTGAAGCCACTCATATCCCACTATACCGTATTTTTGCATAGATCCGAGAAAACGGGGAACTCTCAGCATGTTCCGGGACTCAACTGCACCGATTGTGCTCAGCACTGACCTGTAGTCCCTGATTTTATGGAACTTGATAAGTGCCTTTGTATCGCCATCAATCGCAAGGCTGGCAACAAACCTTCTTTCAGGTTTGTAGGCTATAGACCTGAGTTCTGTCCTCTGGCTGCCTGAGATGCCGGGTACGATGTTTTCCTTAAGTTCCTGAAGAAACTGTGGATCATTGACTTTATGAAGCCTCCTGATTTTGGCATCATTCGGGAAGAACGATACCACAACTGCATGATCTTTAAGAATAACGTAAGAGTGTTCCGCTGAATTTACCCGTGACTTCCGGTTATAGGCCTTGGCCAGCTTAGTCTCAGCATCCCGGGAATAGGTCTTGGCATATACACCCATTGTGCCATTGCCGGTTTCCAGCTGATAGGAGACGAGACAGTTTGTTCCGGGCTTATATCTGATGTACCGTAGATATGCGGCTGTTATCTTCGTATCGGGTAAATTAGCCTGCAGCCTGTCTGCGAACGCCTCTGGATCGAGGAGTATCGCCAGGCCAGGCAAGGCCCTGTCACGACGGACAATCTGTGCATTATCAGTAGACAGCATGGGGTCTCACTTTTCGTATACCACTATTTCGTGCATTGGCCTGAATAGTGAACAGGTCTGCATACCTCCCATGGAGGCGCATAAGCTCTTCATGGGTTCCCGCCTCACAAATCAGACCACGTTCTATATAGAGAATGCGGTCAGCTCGCGATGAAAAGCTCATATCATGTGTAATAATGAAGGTAGTGTGTCCCTCTGACAGGCTAATGAGAGCGTCGCTCACTTCCTGCTCATTTTCACTGTCAAGGCCGGTGGTGGGCTCATCAAGGATAAGAATCGGTGCATTCCGTATTGCCGCCCGCGCAATGGCAATGCGCTGCCGCTGACCATGGGAGAGGGTGGCTCCCCGTTCACCCAGTTCGGTATCGTACCCCTGAGGAAGGGCCTGAATGAACTCATGGGCATTGGCGAGAATAGCTGCAGACTGAATTTCGTCGAGAGATGCATTGGGTGCGCCGTGGGCAATATTGTCGCGGACGCTTGCTGAAAACAGAACATTGTCCTGAAGTACCATGCTTATCTGCGATCGCAGTGATGAAATCGTATATTTGCTGATATCCTGCCCGTCTATCATAACCACTCCCTGCCCGGGGTCGTAGAGACGCATGATCAGGCTGACAATCGTTGATTTTCCCGCTCCCGATGGCCCTACAAGAGCGATCTTCTCACCTGGCCTTGCCTCAAAGTCGATATTCTCAAGAACATTGAATGCAGACTCATAGGAAAAACTGACCTTATCAAATCGAACAGACCCCTCAAATGCCGGGGCTGCCACCGCGTCCGGCATATCACGGATCTCCGGCACGGTCTCAAGGACATCCAGTATCCGGTCTCCTGCTGCGGATGCCTTTGCAAGACGTCCTGTATATTTTGCAAAGTCACGTATTGGCTTGAATGAGGTCTTCAGGTACGCCAGAAACACAAGCAGATCACCGGGAGTGAGTTCACGGCTCACCACCAGCTGCGCGCCGTACAGTACAACCAGTGCCGTTGCCAGTGCTATGAGCACATCAACGGAACGCTCCAGATTGGCGGACAGTCTCTTGGCCTGTACCCCTTCTTTAAGGCTCTTCTGGTTCTGACTCGAAAAATTGATGAACAAATCCTGATCGGCGACAACATCAAGATCACGCTCGTCCGCGTTCGCGGAAAC
>CAMYJJ010000028.1 GCA_947258735.1 Thermodesulfovibrionia bacterium
AAAAAATAACTGTCCATAAAAAAGTAGATAACAAGCAGAATCACAGCTACAAATATCATTTGATAAAACAGGTTGAATGTCCAGAAGAAAGGGACTCCTCTCAGAAACCCCAGAAACAGCGGCGGATCACCGAGCGGAGTAAGCGAGCCGCCCACGTTTGCAACAAGGAAAATAAAAAAAACAACCATGAACGTTCTGTTCTTCCGGTGGCTGTTTGCCCTCAGAAAAGGTCTTATCAGTAACATTGAGGCCCCTGTAGTACCCATCCACGAAGCAAGAACTGTCCCTATGATCAGAATAGTTGTGTTCACCACAGGCGTCCCAACCAGAGTTCCCCTCAGGAGGATATTACCTGATACGGTATAGAGCGCTGTTAACAGAATGACAAAAGGGACATAGTCAGCCATAACAATATGAAGAAACTCATGGACCGCCTGTCCCTTATAGAGAATGGTAAATGGAATGAGTGCAGCTAGTGACCAGAATACTGAAACCTTGCCAAAGTGATTATGCCAGAGTTTGGGTGCAAAAAGCGGGAACAGGGCTATAGACAGGAGCATTCCTGCAAAAGGGAGCGTGCTCCACAACGATAGTATTTCTCCAAGATCAGCGTGCATGGTTTGATCGCTTTTACTCTGTATATAAACTTCTGTTCATTGTTATGTCATGCCCGAAGTCAGTAATCGGGCATCCAGGTTGTCTTGAAAAGCCTGGATTCCGGCTTAAGGACTGCCGGAATGACAAACATTCAAATCAATTATATACACAGCAACTCATAAGATGAAATTATTTATAAAGGCAGATTATAACATTTATAATGTATCAGGTTGTGTGAGCCCGACTACAACCAGGATAACGATACACTTCCCCAGACTGAATCACGTTTATTGAGCTGTGTCAGGTTCACCTTAATAATCCTCGACCGACCCAATAAGTTCCCCGAATTACTCCATGAAATGAGACATGATGATTATGATGCCGAGCCCTATCAAGAGCGATATGACATGTGCCGCAACGGGGAGAACCTTGTTCAACATATACTGCTTTATTTTCTCGTTAAGCAGGCTTTGTTTTTTACCGGTATCGGAAGGGATTATTTCGCTGCCATCTAATATGAGTGCTTCTTCTCCTTCGTATTGCATGTTTTCCTCCTCATATATGCTTTTAGCCCTGCAACGTGTTCCACAGGGCCGAAGACTCATTAGCATAATTTTATTACTGTAATCATCATGTGAATATCGCTAATGATGGATTACCATCACCGGGCATGTTGAAAATCCAATCACCTTTTCTGTAACGCTGCCCATGACCAGCCTTTTTAAACCTGTTCTTCCGTGGCTGCCCATGAATATCATGTCAGCATGCTTTTCTTCAGCCGTCTCCACAATCTTTTGATATGGCTCCCCTTCCCTGACAATGATCTCTGATTTTATATTCAGGGTTTCCGCACTCTTCCTTACCTCTTCAAGTATTGATTGAGCTTTATTAACCATCCTGTCAACTGCATGAGGGACCTGAGCATAAAACTCATCATTCACATCCACAACTGAAACAGCAGTTATTCGTGCGCCGTAAGATGCTGCAAAATCCATAGCATGCTGCACTGCAGTTTCACAGGAGTGAGAATTATCAACTGCAAGAAGTATATTTCCCCATTGGACTGTTGAATCTCTCGGTACCACGAGAACGTCTTTTTTGGTATAGCCAATCACCCGTGAAGTAACACTTCCCATAAGCATTCTTTCAAACTGATGAATCCCGCGTCTCCCCATAACAATAAGATCACAATTTTCAGCATCAGCCACATCAACGATTTTTTCATAGGCCTGACCCTGTTCTACATTTGTTATGATCGCTGCCCCTGCTGTATCAGCTATTTCCTTGGCTTCAGCAATCAGTTTTTCTGAAGAACCCTCCAGAACACTTTTGATATCGCTCACACCTATAATCTCAAGGTCACCTTCATAAGGCGGCAGTACTACAAGCACCCGAATCCAGGCCTTTTCTGTTTCCTGGAACCTGATTGCCTGCTTCAGGGCATTTTTGCTGGATTCAGAGCCATCAAAGGCAACTAGTATTTTCTTATACGTACCCACGTATTAAACCTCCTTAGTTGAAGCTGTTTCCTCGGCTAAAATAACTTCCTCTGTTAATGCTACATCCACTATCTCTTCCTGTTTGGCAGCGGCCATACCCTTTATCATGGCTGCAGTAATGATTATGCCTGCTGCACCGAGAGCTAATATGAGGGCCCAAAAGCTTATCCCGTTCAGAAGAGTCGCGGTACCCGGATCTAGTGCTTCCTTCCATCCAAGATCAGCTAAATAGCCGGGAATCTTGGCCCCCCTGCTTACAGCAACGATCAGCATAACCGAAGACATAACAAGCTTGATTGTATAATCCTTCACATATGTGGTTCCGAGAGCGCCAAGCTGAACGCCGATGAGCGATGCAGACAGGATCAGTAGAGTAAGTCTTATATCAACCAGACCGCTTAATGCCCACTGAAATGAACCCCAGGCACCCATGATAAAGGCTATCAGCAATTCGGTCGCGCTTGCTACAATGGCTGAAGCTCCACATATGTATATCATGCCCGGCACGCCGATAAATCCGCCTACGGCAATGGTTGCTGCGAGCATCCCGGTTGCGAGACCTACAGGCAGCGTAACCCATGCAGAAAGTTTAAAACCCGCTGTCTTGAAGTGTATCATCGGCGGAATATTGATCTTTTGCATTTTCATGGCAAATTTTGCAGTAATATCTTCTGTGCCGCTTTTTGACGTTTTGAAGGCATCACGCAGGACATATGTCCCTACCACTATCAGTGTAATAACAAAGACGAGACTTACATAGAGATTTGAGCCTGCATTACCCCATGCATTCAGAATGAATTTCTGAATATATATGCCGATCTGAACGCCTACAATTGCAGACCCTGCCATGACAAGTCCCAGTTTAACATCCACCTGGCCGTATTTATATCGTTTGTAAGCTCCCACCATCGCCTTCGGAAATTTATGGCACATGTTACTGGCAACGGCAATCGCACCCGGAACACCCAGAGACATCATGGCAGGAGTAAGAACGAATGCCCCGCCGGATCCAATGAATCCGCTCAAAAGCCCCCCAACCAATCCTACTACAATAAGGGCGATTACCCTGGATACAGTAAGGCTAAGGAACATAACTTCCGAAGTCTTGATAAAGGTCTGCCCATTGTGTTCTTCAAAAGTCATCATAACTTTACTGTTTAATGTAATATCGTCAGCCTTGACCTCTCCCAGCATGTACGTCACAGGCTGATCCGAGTCATTGGCCTTAAAGAGGGCTGTTCCTGCTGCTGCATCAACCTCAAGGAAGACACCCTTCTTGAAATTCTTTGGCGGCGGGCCTCCTGCAAAGGCGGCGGTTGCCAGCGGAAGAATCATAAGTACAATCAGAATAATCGCTGCAATCCTTCTCATGTTAAAACCATCTCCTTTCATAATTGCTGAAATATTATTTGTCATTTGTTTTGCTCTTTTTTGCTTCAAGTCCGAGTACTCCTAACAGATTGCTGCCGAATGTGCCGTGCATAAAGGAAAACCAGAATGCTGTTATTATCGGGTATACTGAATAATATCCACCTTTTGTGTAGGTATCAGTCACCCATCCCTCATTCGAAAACAGAATACTATATGAAGCCAAAGATATTACGCCAAAAATAATAGTCTGAATATATGGTTTCTTCTTTTTTTGTGACATGTTTTTCTCCTTTATAATTTACTTATATTTTTCCAAGTTCAGAAACGACAACAAGAGGGCAACTCAGACTTTTCCATGCATCAGACATCTTCTCGCTCGTTCTGCTGCAGTCAATATCCAGATTTTCAGATGACTCTATCACTACAAATAGTATCCCCTTATTAACATTTGTATGGTCGATGATTTGATTTCTCAGGCACCCTATCCTCTTTGTCAATGTACATGTGATGCCTTCCCTGGTAAGATCCTCCATAACTTTGCCAATTACTGGTGTTATCCCTTTTTTTGAAGAAATGCAGAGAATATCAAGGCTGGCTCCAATCCTTCTGCATATATTCATTGCATATTTCAAAGCCTGTCTGTCAGGCTGGTTTTCCTTTGTTGCAAAAAGAACCTTTCCCCTGTTATCGAGAAACTCTCTGGCTGTGTTAAATTCACCTGCCTCAGCAAAAGTAACTGCCGACATAAGATCATCAAATTTCTTCTGGAATTTACCCATCATACCCTCTATATATGTGCCCTCATACGTTTATGTATTTCCTGTCTGTTCTCATTAGATTGATATTCTCAATCCGAAACACATGTAATACTTCCATGGATTTTTAACATTTCAATTTCGCTGGCTTCTGCAATGGCAACAGCATCAAATATATTTTCAATCAGGCATATTTTTCATAAAAATTTACCAGCCTGCCTTTGAGATCATCTTTTGCTGTTTTCAGCTTCGTTTCTATTTCCTGCAATATCTCACGTGCTATTTCAGACTCTCCATCTTCGGCAAAGGCAATAGCCATGGCAGTGAGATTGTCAATAGTGATATCAACATCATTTTTCAGTTTTTTTACGGTGCCGGTAAATGACATGTCATCATTCAGTATCTCCCGTGCCGTTTCGAATTCACCTTCTTCTGCAAATGCCACTGCAGCAAATGAATTCTCAATTTTCTGTATAAATTTCTTCATGTGTTCCTCCTTTTAATTTATTTTCGATTTCATAATTGCATTTCCCATGCCAGAAGTATTTTCTTAGAGCAACCACTTGTTATTAAAGAGTATTTAAATTTACCCGCAAAATTAGATTGCGTAATCTTATGTTGCATAATGAAATATAAAAGCATCCTGAAACATATAAATACCTGTTAATTGCTTAATTAATTAGTAAGATAGCTTATATTCTGCATATCCATCAGATTAAATAAGATATATTGCAATTTTAAACAAGACTTATATATTTGAAACGTAAAATTTAATTATATTATTTAATCAATTTTATGCAACATATCTAGAGGTTCTTATTGCAATATGCAACACTCTCTGTTATGATAGCCGCATGATAAAGCGGCCCGAAAGTCTTAAACAGAAACTGGTGTTCATATATGCTGTCACGCTCATATTGATGTTCGGCATTATTCTGGTCAATTGGTATAACCTGAGAAACGTCGAGAAGATGGTTGAATCAGGGGAGATAATCTCTGATCTTTTCGACACCGCACTGGAGGTAAGAAGGTTTGAGAAAAATTACTTTTTATATAATACAGAAGAAGATTACCAGGAGCTATCCAGTTATCTTAATAAAGCGGAATCTCTTTTAGATGTCAACAGGAGACAGTTCGCCCTCTTTGCAAGCAGCAGTACCATTTCCGAATTAAACACCAATATCTCCGATTACAGGACGGCGCTTGAGTCTGTACATACGATAAAGAACAGGCAAAGCAATATGGCCATGAGGACACGGATAAGAGACCTGGGAAGGCAGATCGTGGACTCTACCGAGAATATATCACGCACAGAGAGAAGGACCATGCAGGTCACACTTCAGTCCTCCCGACTTGCCTTCATAGCTTCGATAACCCTCTTCAGCCTGGCAGGCATTATTGGAGGCGCAATATTTTATAACAGGCTCATAAAAATGCTGCGGATACTCGAGGGACACATGAACAAAGTTGCACACGGCGAATTCTCGCCGATGCCGGTTGAATTCGATGACCGGGAACTTATCTCCCTTAACAGGGCCTTTAACAGGATGCTGCATGAACTGGAGGAACGGAAAATGTACATGGTCCAATCCGAAAAACTGGCATCCATGGGAACACTTCTCTTCGGGGTCGCGCATGAACTGAACAACCCGTTATCCAACATATCGACATCATGCCAGATACTGAAGGAAGAGATCGAAGAAGGCAACAATACATTAACCATTGAACTGCTCGACCAGATAGATCAGGAGACGGACCGGACAAAAAGCATCATCAAATCTTTGCTGGACTATTCAAAGAAGAGGGCAAAAGAGAACATCAATCTTATGAAGGTGGTCGATGAAACCATACGTTTCATAAAAGGAGAAGTGCCCACAAAGGTCGAACTCTCTGTCTCTATCCCCAAAGACATAATGGTCTTCGCTGACAGACAGCTGATCCAGCAGGCGCTTCTTAATCTTATCAAGAACGGAATCGATGCAATTCCCAGGCAGGGAAAGGTTTCTGTTTCAGCACATTACATCAATCATAATGAAAGTGTAGTAATTGAGATAAAAGATTCAGGCACCGGTATGGACAGCGGGATGGTCTCCAATATATTCGACCCGTTCTTTACCACAAAGGAATCAAGTAAGGGTTACGGACTTGGACTCTTTATTGTCCATAATATTATAGAAGAACATAAGGGATCGATAATGGTAGACAGCGAACCCGGCTTCGGGACCGTTTTTACCATCGAACTCCCATCAAAATAGCATGAGAGGATAACATGACAGACAGAATATTGATTGTAGAAGACGAAAAAATTGCACTAAAAAACCTTCTCCATATAATGAAAAAAGAAGGGTATGATACTGTCGGCACATCCAGCGGACCGCAGGCCATCAAAATCCTTCATAAACAGGAGTTTGATCTTGTTCTTACTGACCTGAAAATGGAAAAAGTGGACGGGTTTGAAATACTCCAGAAAAGCAGGGAACTGTACCCTGACACCGAGGTCATCATCATAACAGCTTATGCAACAATTTCCTCTGCTGTTGAGACAATGAAGCACGGTGCATACCACTATATATCAAAACCATTCAAGATCGATGAGGTAAGACAGGTAGTAAAAGAAGCTCTCGAGAAGGTAAAGCTTAAAAGAGAGAACGCACAATTAAGAGAACAAATTGAGAACTTCGGCGGGAAGGTCAAGATCATAACAACGAACCCGAAAATGATCAGTCTCATTGATACCATGGTACAGATAGGGCCAACCGAATGTAATGTTATCATCAGCGGTGAAAGCGGGACAGGAAAGGAACTCTTTGCACGATATACCCATGTATGCAGCAGGAGGGCCGAGGGCCCGTTTTTCGCCATTAACTGCGGCGCATTCACGGAAGACCTCTTAACCAGTGAGCTTTTTGGATATGAAAAAGGCTCTTTTACGGGCGCAGCTTTCAAGAAGAAAGGATTGATCGAAATGGCCTCGGGAGGGACGCTCTTCCTGGACGAAATAACCGAGATGCAACCTTCAATGCAGGTAAAGCTTCTCAGGGTCATTCAGGAAAAAGAGCTCCTCAGGCTCGGCGCCACAAAGCCAACCAGGGTTGATGTCCGTTTTATCGCCGCAACCAATCGCAACATTAAGGACGCTGTCGCGGCAGGCCGGTTCAGGGAAGACCTGTTCTTCAGGTTGAATGTGATATCAATCCAGATCCCGCCGCTCTCGGAGCGAAGGGACGATATTCCTCTGTTAAGTTATTACTTCCTCAAAAAGCTTTCAATCATCATGAACAAAGAGATCCGGGAGATAAGTCCGGATGTAATGTCCATTTTGACGAATTACGACTTCCCTGGGAATGTAAGAGAACTCGAGAACATCATTGAGCGTGGTCTCGCACTTGCAAACGGAGACACGATTGAGGTTGCCCATCTGCCCGAGGACCTTATGGACCTGAGCATCAGGACATTCAGAAAGAGCAACGGCAAGATTTCATCCCTTGAGGACCAGGAAGTAGCATACATCAAGTGGGTACTCAATGAAGTTGGCGGGAACAAAGGACTGGCCGCCGATCACCTGGGTATAGACCGTGTTTCCCTCTGGAGAAAAATTAAAAAGTACGGTTTGGAAAAGATAGATAATTAAGACGTGATCACACATATGCTCTTGTGTTAGAAACTTTTACCAACGGGCACTAAGGACATTGTCGTTAAATTGTTTTCCAGATCATTATGTTTTATACTACTACGATTTTTTTGATATGTTTTCCTCAGGCTTAAATAGGAAAGTAATTAATCATGTTGCGAAAAAACACAATATATATTTGTTTAATAGTCCTGGCAGGTCTGGTGTTGTCAGCGGGGTCTGCATTAGCCGGTGACGCAGCAGCGTCCGAACCTTTAGAGCTTACTACCCAGATGATGGTCGTGATGGGTGTTCTCGTCTTTGTCATTGCTCTATTTGTTTTTGAGTGGGTAAGGGTTGATGTAGTGGGCATTATAATGATGGTCCTGCTTCCCATACTGGGCCTGGTAACACCGAAAGAGGCCATCAGCGGCCTGAGCAGTAATGCTGTTGTATCTATTATCGCTGTCATTATTATCGGAGCAGGTCTTGATAAGACTGGATGCATGAATGTCCTTGCCCGGAATATACTGAAATTTGCCGGCAAGGCCGAAAGCAGGATCATTGCCCTCATATCAGGAACAGTTGCATTTATTTCGAGTTTCATGCAGAACATCGGGGCAGCAGCACTGTTTATGCCTGCTGCTATCAGGGTGTCCCGTCAGGTCAATGTCCCGGTTTCACGGATACTCATGCCCATGGGTTTCTGCGCAATTGTAGGCGGAACCATCACCCTTGTAGGAGCAAGCCCCACGATCCTGTTGAATGATCTTCTGGACCAGGCCAATCAGCTGGGGGTTTTTGATAAAAAAATGGAATCGTTCAGCCTGTTCACACAGACACCGATCGGCATTGCCCTTGTTGCAAGTGCAATTCTTTACTTTGTCGTGTTCGGGAAATACATACTTCCCAAAACAGGGGGAGAATCAGAGGCTGCCCTTATACCTTCTGCCATAGCAGACACATATAAGGAAATAAGCGATATTCATGAACTACATGTCCCGGCAAGCTACAGCGATACCAGAATGCTCGACGAATTAAACATAAGATCAAAATATATGGTGACTGTCGTTGCTGTTTCCCATACAAAAACAAACCATAAAGTATTTGCACCAACACGGGATGAAAAGCTGGAGCCTGACGATCATATTGCCGTCGTCGGCTCTTCTATTGCAATAGCAGACTTTGCCGCTGATTATGGTTTTACGCTAAAGGATGACCTTCAAATATTTGCAGAGGACCTTTCGCCAAACAATGCGGGGATAATTGAAGGCATTATCACTCCCCGTTCTGAGCTTTCCGGAAAGACATTGCGTGACATCCGTTTCAGAAAAACGTATGAGATAAATCCTGTAATGCTGTGCAAAAGCGGTACCTGTGAAATGGGGGATATATCCGACAGGGAGCTCCAGCCCGGTGATGCCCTGCTCTTGTTTGGCAGATGGGAAAATTTTCACAGATTAAAGGGCAGACAGACATTTGTCTTTACCACCGACATCAAGGGTGAGATCATGAGAACGGACAAGGCAAAAGTGGCTGTCTCATGGCTTATTGTTGCCCTGGGACTCGTCCTTGGCTTTAATCCAGTTATGGCGGCAATCGGTTATCCTGATTTTAAGCTTTCACTTTCTGTATGTCTTCTCACCGGGGCCCTCGGTATGATAGTGACAAAGGTCATGTCAGTAGATGAAGCGTACAAGTCCGTAGACTGGATGACTGTCTTTTTGCTTGCCGGACTGATACCTCTCGGGCTTGCATTTCAAAAGACAGGGACAGCAGAATTCATTGCGACCACTATCATGAATATGATCGGTGATGTTCCTGTTATAGTATTTCTTGCAGTTGTTGGGATCATGACTTCATTCTTTACCCTTGTGGTATCCAATGTTGGCGCCACAGTCCTGCTTGTGCCCCTTGCCATGACCATGGCTATCAAGGCAGGAGCTGATCCAAGATTAACTGCACTTGTAGTCGCTCTTTCTGCTTCAAATACCTTTATTCTTCCTACGCACCAGGTCAATGCCCTTGTCATGAGACCGGGCGGGTACAAGACAATTGATTACACGAAAGCTGGAGCAGGTATGACGGTGCTATTTCTCGTAGTTATGCTGACCATGCTTTATCTGTTTTATTAAGATAGCTGTGAAATGTAAATTGACGGTTTGAACCTATGTGTGGATAGATTTTAATTATCAATATATGATCAATTCAATAAATATCACACAAGCTCTTAAGGGAATATACCACGTTCTTTCATGGCCTTTTCTAAACGTGAAAGAGCAACAATATAGGCTGCGGTGCGCCAATCAGTATTATATTCGTCAGCTTTATCCCGTACCCGGTCGTATCCGCTGTTCAGAAGTTTTTTCAATTTAGTGTCTACTTCTTCAATATCCCAGATCTCGGAACGTTTATTCTGAAGCCATTCAAAGTAGCTTACGGTAACCCCGCCAGCATTACATAAGATGTCAGGTAAAAATTCAATGCCTTTTTCCAGTAAGATCAAATTGCCATCAATGTCAGTTGGCCCATTAGCGCCTTCCGCCACTAATCTGACATTTAACAATGGAGCAGTTTCAGCTGTGATTTGATTCTCCATGGCAGCCGGGATAAAGATATCAGCTCTTGTACTCATGAATGTTTCATGGTCTATGGGAACAGCATACGGATAACCTGCAATTCCGCCGTGTACATCAGCATATCTCTTGAGGTCATCGGAATCAATACCTTCCTGCCTGAAAATAGCCCCTGTCGCATCTTCCACTGCCATGAGCTTTGAACCATTCGGTTTCATTAAACGGGCTGCCCAGGATCCAACATTACCAAAACCCTGCACAAAGTAAGTTGAGTCCTGCAAGTTATAATCATTATCTGCAGCCCATCGTTCAATCATGAAAACGACCCCCTGGCCCGTTGCTTTGTTTCTTCCTTCAATTCCTCCTGATTCAACAGGTTTACCCGTCACAACATGAGAACAGCGGTGACGATCCTGTGGCGACACAGTCGATTGGTATGTATCTAACATCCAGGCCATGATTTGAGGATTCGTATTAATATCTGGTGCAGGGCTGTCATATTCAGGTCCAATATTACTTCCCAGAGCAAATGCAAAACGTCGGGTTATACGCTGCAATTCATGAAACGAGTAATTCGATGGCTCTATTTGAATCCCCCCCTTTGCACCTCCAAAGGGGATATTTATAATTGCTGTTTTCCATGTCATCCACGTAGCTAATGCTCTGACTTCATCTATCTCAACCAGAGGATGGTATCTCATCCCGCCTTTAAAAGGGCCCAGGACGTTGTTGTGCTGTACACGATAACCGGAAAACATTTCAATCCGCCCATCATCCAGTCTTACCGGAAAGTTAATGGTTATTTCATTCATAGTTTTTGCAAGTATCTTCTGAACATCAGCATCAAGACCCATAAGGTCGGCTGCTACATTGAATTGCCTGGTTACATTCTCATAAATACTGGTTTTGGTTTCCATTAATGTCGTGCTCATATTTCTCCCCGTTTATCTAATTAGTTTCTCATATTAATACGGCATTTTGATTGCTTAAGCTTAATGTGTGATTGTGAAATATTGTATTCCCGGATAAACACAGCTTTAGCAGGAAAACCCAGTAAATCCATACAACTATATATGTAAAGCAATGGGTCACTTTGACTTGTCCAGAATAACGAATTACATGGAACCTCAGTTGAAGGACAACAGCAATGCATAATTCTCCTTGACGGATTGTTTAAAGACATGTTATGGTTAAACCAGAGTTTTAGAAGTTTTTGTAGTTGATGAGGCCACGAAGATTTTTTAATCTGTGTGGCCTTTTTTAGTCTGGTTAGACCTTCTAAGATTTTAATTTATAGATAAGGAGGTAAAAGAAATGAACCAGGGAACAGTAAAGTGGTTTAATGACAGCAAAGGTTTTGGTTTTATTTCCTGTGAAGACGGAAATGATGCTTTTGTCCATCATTCGTCAATACAGGGTGATGGATATAAATCTCTTGCCGAAGGTGACTCGGTCAGCTTTGAGACTGAAGACGGCCCGAAAGGCCCCAAGGCAATCAATGTTGTAAAACTGTAATTAACCGGAAGAGGCCCCTTCCTTATGGATGGGGCCTTTCCTTTGTGAGAAGCATGATGAACAGAACGTTTCATGCAGGAACAGAACGTAAAATAAAAAAATAAGCGTAGACGCGACTCGTAAGATTTATACGAATGCAAAAGGTCATATGGAAAAGATAAAGAATATAGCACTTGTGGCGCATGATAACCGTAAAAAAGATTTAATCGAATGGCTTGAATGGAATTATAGTTCAATAATTGAACATAAATTGATTTGTACCGGCACTACAGGAAAAATGGTTGAGCATGCTCTCAAAAAGAAGCTGGAAAAAGAAGATTTAGATTTAAAGATCACAAAATTAAAATCAGGCCCGCTGGGCGGTGATCAGCAGCTTGGCGCCATGATTGCTGACGGCAAAGTTGATGTAATCATATTTCTCTGGGACCCAATGCAGCCTCAACCTCACGATGTTGATGTGAAAGCCTTATTGAGAATTGCCGTCCTTTATAATGTTCCCACAGCATGTAATCGTGCCACAGCAGATTTTATGATATCTTCATCATTAATAGGTCAGGAATACACTCCCGTAACAAAAAATTATGAATCCTATATTAAGAGGGATGTAAACCTGGGATAAGCTTCATTCATGCAAAAAAGGAAACCGTATGAATCATTTAGGGATGGACCTGAGAAAAGTAACAGTAATTCTGAAAGAAAAGTACTACAATGGAAGTGAATCAGTAAGAACATTTAAGTGCTTGACAGGTTCCGGCTGCGCACCAGAATCCGTCGGCAATGAAATCATTGGAACATTTGCAGATGGCGAGAAGGGCAGGATTGAAAGCTATGAGATTGAAAAGACCATAGAATAAATATCCAGTATACTAATTCCCTTGCAGCGCCTTTGCCGTAATAAAATAGACGTACCCGCAGTTTTAATCTACTATTCAGTACAACTCGTTCATGCATAAGCAGATGCCCTCATGACGATACTGTTCCTGATCGTAATGCTGACCATGCTGCATCTATTTCACTAGCATTGTACGTCCCCTGATCAGAAATCTTCATAGCTGGATACACGCTCCGTTTCCACTCAAAATAACCGCTTTTTTCCTTTCCAAAAAAAGCCCGGATAAAAATGTCTAAAGTTATCCTAATGCCTATCCGATAAGTTAACCAACTCGTAAAAGCGTATGGTATGAAACAGGATTAAATAAAATATGAATCACTCACATTATGAATCAGGATTAAAAGATATGAATGACTCACATCATGAACCAGAATTAAAAAACTCAGAGCAGGTGACAGCAAACTACAATGATCAAAGGGATCATAAGCGGCTTTCACAGCAGTTTACATGGTTCTGGGCGATTATTCTCCTGATTAACACCTTTGTGGTTGTCGTCATAGCCAGCCTGCATATAAAAAATGAGTATGTAGCACTGGTGCAGTCCAGGGTCGAGATAGTTGGAAATACCTTCGAGACATTCATGCAGGATATTCTGGGTCTGGGACTTCCCATCGGTTCCATTGAAGGTATTAATAAGGAACTGGAGAATATTGTCACAGGTGATCTGAAAGCCCTGTATGCAAATGTTGTGGATGAAGAATCCAATGTTCTGTACAGTCATCCGGAGATCAAGGGGGGCATCAGGTTCCACCCTGAAATCATCCTGCCGCTCCTCAAGAGTAATAAGCTGAAAACGTTTCCCACGGAATCATCTTACAATACCTTTATTCCGATCGAAGATCCGGTAACAAATAAAGTAGTGGGCGGCATTAATATCGGTATTTTAAAAAAGCAGGTACTGCTCAAGACGTTCAATACCATCGGGAAACTCGTTCTTACTTTCTGTGTGTTCATTATTATTACACTCATGCTTCTGCACTGGGTTACTAAGCGCACCATCAAACCCCTTGAAGTGCTGACCAATGGCGCAATGGCACTGGGTAAAGGAGATCTGAAAGTGCGTGTTGATGTTGATGTTAAAAATGAAATCGGTTCACTGGCAGAGTCATTCAATTATATGGCTGAACAGATTGAAGATGACCGGGAAAAGTTAACCACATATATGGGTGAACTGAAACAGAAAAATGTAAAGCTCCAGCGGGCACATGAGGAAATTCTCCAGAGAGAAAGAAAACTGAAGAACGCCCAGTCACAAATCGTACTGAGTGAAAAGATGGCGTCCCTCGGTCTCCTGATAGCAGGAATTGCACATGAAATAAATACTCCTGCAGGTGCCATCGCCAACGTTGCCAGCGATTTGCGCGGGAGGGTAAAGGCAATAACAAATGATTTCCTCAATATTCAGGACCTGACTGAAGAGGAACTGCACCTCCTGGGATCACTTGCCGAAGAATTCACAAATGGCGAATATGTTTCAGAAGGAGGAACACAATGGAAGAAAAGCCGTGAAGTAAGAAAATGGCTTGTGGATTCAGGTGCGGAAAATGACAAGGATATCGTTGCCATTCTTTCGAAATACAATCTCCTTGAGAAGGAAAAACTGACGAAATATGAGTCGCTGCTGAAAAAGCCATGGGCACTGGAACTGGTGGACTCATTCGGAACCATTAATGTGGGCATGAAGATATGCGATTCCAGCATCAATAAAATAAGCGAAATTGTAAAGGCCCTTAAATATTACGCATATACAGACATGGACAAGACATCGCTGGTGGATATTAATGAAAATATCGAAAATGTTCTGCTTCTCATGCATAACAAAATGAAGTACAACATAGACGTAAATGTAAAATTCAACCCGATTACCCGTATTCACTGCACCAGTGAGATTAACCAGGTCTGGACAAACCTTCTGTCTAATGCGCACGATGCAATTATGGAAGTGAAAAATCCTGATGAAAAGGGAAAAATTGATATAGAAACATCAGAAGACCATGAATGGGTAAACGTAGGTATTACCGATTACGGGGTAGGCATATCAGAGGAAAATGTGAGCAGAATGTTTGACCCCTTCTTTACGACGAAAGGAATTGGTAAAGGAACAGGGCTCGGTCTCTCCATTGTCACAGGCATTGTCAAGAAACATAAAGGTGACATTCTCGTAGACAGTATCGCGGGGAAGACGACCATAACAGTAAAACTTCCTAAAGAAAATGGAAAGGATGCCGAAATTAATGAGTAACAATATGTATCACCTATTTTTTATTGACGATGACAAGGATTTTCTTCGGTCCATGAATATGGCCGTATCAAAACAGATTCATGATAATGGTAATGGCATGGACATTGAGACCCACTTTATGAATGATCCCAATGAAGCTCTGTCTTTTGCGCGTGAACTGACCGATGAGTCTGAAAAAATCGCGGTCATTATAAGTGACCAGCAGATGCCGGATTTGACCGGAATAGAATTCATGGAAAAAGCAAGTGAGTTCGTGCCCAATGCTTTTAAGGTTTTGCTGACCGGGTATGCATCTCTCGATTCCGCAAAGTATGCAATCAATCACAATATCCTTGATCAGTATGTATCAAAACCCATTGCTGATTATGATAATTTTGCCTCTCTGATAAGGAACGCTCTCAAGACGTTTCACTTTCGTGAGGAGAAAGAGCGGGCTGAGAATGAAATAAGGCAGTATGTCACTGTTCTGGAAGAAAAAAATGAAAAAATACGCAACATGCATATGGCTGCGGAAAAGATTGCCTATCTGGCCCAGGGACTGAGAAAACTGGACCTTGATGAAGTGCTTGATCTCATCATCGGTAAAATCCCGGAAGTGTTCGGTGCAAAATACGCATCATTGTTTCTTCTGAATGAAGAGACCCAGACCCTGAATCTGCAAAGAAGCAATTACCTTACCGAAAACTACAAAAAAACATACAGCACAGATGATCATTCTCCCATGGTAGTAGCACTGCGTGAGAATAGAACAATGGTGATCCCTGAAATCAAGGAAACGTCCTATGATTTTCTTAACAAGGAATGCCTTGGAACGTCGTGCATTCTTATTCCCTTTCTCATAGGAGGAGATGACCCTTCCGTAGATATACTTGGTAATGAAGAGGGGATCAAAGGTGTACTGAATATGGGAAATATTGTTGATATGGCGAGCAAGGATATCATTGACTATGCTGCTTCACTGATCAGAAATATACTGGGCATCCATATCATGAACGCCCGGCTGTATCAGAAAACCCAGAAGCTTGCTCTCATTGACGGACTGACAGGTCTGTATAACAAGCACGTATTCATGGAATTTATGAGGAAGGAACATACATCCAGTGAACGTCATGGAGTCCCTTTCTATTTGTCCCTTATGGATGCTGATGATTTCAAGGCTGTCAACGACACCCATGGACACAGAATTGGAGATGAAGTGCTTGCTCAACTCGGGTCTCTCTGCAGGTCCCTCTCCAGACAGTCGGATGTGGTTGCCCGTTTTGGAGGTGAAGAAATAGCCCTGCTTATAAATGAGGGAGGAATCGATAAAATCGTTACCGCTCTCGAGCGTATCAGAGAAGGGATATGGAACAATACATTTCCAAATGATATCCGCATGAGTGTGAGTGTTGGATTAAGCAAGTATTGCCCCGGAAAGAATGACAGTATTGAGCAACTGATTGACAGAGCTGACAGTGCCCTGTATAAAGCGAAAGCAAACGGAAAAAACAGAACAGAGGTAGTCCTGAAAGAAGATGGTAACGGGAAGAAGACAACAGAGGAAGAGCTGAAGAATGAACACCACGGTTAACTATATAAACGATAGCGAATCGTTCATCATATGCCTTGATGATGACATGGATTTTCTGAATTCACTCAAGATATCCCTGCCGCTGAAGTTCCGCGACAAGCCTAATTGCACCATACTGTTTATGGATAATCCCCATGAAACCCTTGACATGATCAGAGAACTCGTGGAAGACAAGGAAGAGATAGCGTTGCTTGTGACCGACCAGATGATGCCGAATATGAAAGGGATTGATTTCCTGAAGGAAGCAATGAAGCTGACACCCAGATCAATGAGGGTCCTTCTTACCGGTCATGCCGGTATGGACTCTGCCATCGTTGCCATTAACGAGAATGTTCTTGACAAATACCTTACAAAACCGGTCAGCGACATTGAAGACTTTGTGTTCACACTGAAACGGCTTTTAAGTGAATTTAATTTAAGAAGTACCGTTGATATACAGCAGCGCATGATCCTTGATCTGTACCAGTTCAGCAACTCACTCAATAAACTTCAGACCCTGGAAGAAACACTGGAGCAGACAGTATCTTTTATTGGAAAAACTCTGAATTGCGAGAGAATATCCATTCTCCTGGTCGAGAATGAAGAATTGAGTATGAAAGCAAGTGTCGGCATACCCGAAGATATTATACGTCGGATAAAAATCCCTTTGGGAAATGATATTTCCGGACGGGTACTTAAAAACAGAGAGCCAATTCTGGTCAAGGACATTGATGATATTCCTTGGTTAACCAATAAAATAAACTCTGAATCCAAGTCTTTTATCAGTACGCCCATGATCTGTGCAGAACTCACCTCCTTTGAAGTACCTCTCGGAGTCATAAATGTAACAAACAAGGAAGACAACGAGTCGTTCAGTGAGCAGGACCTGAAGACACTGTCATTTATTGCAAATACAGCATCTATTGCAATACTGAACCAGCAGAATAAGGAAAAACTGGAACAGAGCTATTTCGATACGGTAAGTGCCCTGATCATGGCCCTGGAAGCACGGGACCCCTATACAAAAGGTCATTCGGTGCGGGTAATGGATTACTCTGAAAGCATTGCAAAACAGCTCGGACTTGATGTCGCAACCATAAAAATAATAAAAGATGCAGCCATTCTCCATGACATCGGTAAAATAGGTATCCGCGACGACATTCTCCTGAAGGGAGGGGTGCTGAGCCCGGGAGAATTGGATGAAATACGCAAGCATCCTGAAATCAGCGGGGCAATTGTAAAATCAATATCCTCTTTGCAGGAGGTGGGTATGGTAGTGGCGGAACATCATGAGTGGTTTGATGGATCGGGGTATCCCAATAAATTAAAGGGAGATCAAATTCATATTGGTGCGAGAGTCATGACCGTTGCTGACGCCTATGATGCAATGTCTTCACACCGTCCGTATCGTCAATCACTTGAGCATGAACAAATATTACATGAATTAAAGAATGGATCAGGCACACAGTTTGATCCTGATTGTGTGAATGCACTTATACGCTATCTGGATTATCAGAATACATCTGAACATTTGACTGAAGAAGAAAATAAAGAAATCAAGGTGCCTTGATAGATACACATCATAACATTTAAAGGAATGAAGGGAGAATCGAATGAAAAGAATATCAAAGCTGTATCCAATTCTGTTAGCAGTGGTTTTAATCTTTGCAAGTGTAGCACCATCATGGGCAAAAGAGCAGGTGAACATCGCAATGGTGCTCTGGCGCGGAATGACCGAGGCTGAAAATGGGTTTCAGACACAACTGGAGGAATCAGAGGAATATGAATTCCAGTATACGGTATTCGATGCAAACCAGGATAAAAAGGAGCTTGCCAGAATAATTAACAATCTTGATACAAGTCAATTTCAGCTGATTTACTCTTTTGGCACGACCGTAACAAAAACACTGCAGACCAAGGTAAAAGATACCCCCATTGTATTCAATATTGTGTCCCGACCGGTAAAGGCGGGGATTATTAAAGATTGGGACCATTCCGGGAGTAATATTACCGGGGCTTCCAATGCCGTTCCCATGGGAAGTGCTTTCAATACTCTTTCAAACGTCATGTACATAGGCAGACTCGGATTTGTATATAACCCCAAGGAGGCGAATTCGAAAATTCAGCGGGATGAACTGGAAATGCTGCAGGACAAATTCAATTACAGA
>CAMYJJ010000029.1 GCA_947258735.1 Thermodesulfovibrionia bacterium
CGTATGGACAGGACATAATACAGTACCCGCAGCCGATGCACCATTTCCTATCAACCAGCACTATCCCGTCAGGAGTCTGATACGTAGCGCCTACAGGGCAGACCTGAACACAGGGAGGATTATCACACTGGTTACACAGTTTGGGAACAAAAAATGCCTTAGCAATGTCCTTTGGATTAATTTCTCTTCCGTCAATTACCGGACTGGTAAATCCGTCCCGCCCACCATGAGGTGTATCAATCAGCCTTCTGCCGTCTTTTAATACTACATAACGTTCTACCCAGGTCCTTGTAACAACAACATCATAGGGCACTTCATTTTCCAGTTTACATCCCTTTACACAGAACCCGCATCCAACACACTTTTCTGTATCAACTACAAAACCCCACCTGATGTTGGCTGCCTTTACAGAGGCTTCTGCCTCTTCCGGGCTCAATATTTTAAAGGCGCTCATGGGCAATGATGCAGCGCAGGCACCTTTAATTGCTGTTGATATAAAATCTCTCCTGGAAAATTTCATCTGCCGCTCCTATAAGTCCGGTTCGTGCGGATCATGACAATCAGCACAAAGGTCTTCCGGATTATGGTCTATCGGGTCAATGCCCTTAATTAAGTTTCTCTGACTTGAAGGATACGGCAAATATGCATGGCACCTGATGCACTGTGCCCTGCTTGTGTCTATGGTAAGTTTTTCCGGATTTTCCGGATGCTCAATTGCCGGGCCATGACAGTTTTCACACTCAATGATTTTATGTTTTGATGCCATATTGGTTTCGTACTTTTCATCATGACATTCGCTGCAGTATTCTTTCCCCTGATACTTTACTTCAAATTCCAGCCACTCATCTACATTGCTCGCACGGTGGTAGCTGTACATGAATCCCCTTTCCCCGACAGTAAAATCTCTGGGGACCATAAAATACCGTGCAACCAGGGCGAGGATAATTACGCCGATAAACACGAACAGAGGTCTCCACGCATGACTTTTCATTTCTTCTCCCTTTTTAGTATCAAGGATTTTACATTGCGGACAAAAAGTGGGATCTACATTATCTCATAAATACGATGTTTGTCAAAAAAGAAAAAGTTATCAATTTATAACGATCGCTTATATCGTACTAACCTCTTGTTTTTTCCAGCAATATAATGCTTCAGGACAGTATTAATCTTGTCTATACCTGACGTATTTAATTCTGTTGACAGCAGCTGACCGGATTACGTATGGTTACAGGAACAATTAACAGTTTAACGCAGCCACTCCGGATGATCGTATTATGATTGACACATTTAGACTTGTCATTAAATATATGATAGGGGACGAAACCGTAGAAGACCCTGTAAGCGGTATTCATATCTCCGATCAGTTTCACCCTGAAGATCTTCATAACAATAACATTGAAGAGAGCATCAATGCCGCTTTTCTTATTTTATCGGCCGGAGAATCTCATTCGCTATATGACGGAGCTGCCAGATTCTTTACACAAATGGAATCCATGCCGGAATGGAAAGAGACCGTTGGTTTTTACAGAAAAGGACTGGAATTAATAGCATCTGAAGTATCAGGGCATATTGAAAAAGACAGTTCTTTTTACAGCAATATGAATGATCTTATCCAGAACGTCCTTAATACAGAAACCAAAGCCGGCCGGAATACACCTGCCAATAAGATACAGCAGCTCTTTTTTCCCGAAGCAAAAGGTCTTAACACTCATCCGGAGAAAGGGATCACTGACCTTAGAAATAAAAGAATGGTAGACATTGCTTCATTAAACCGTTCACCAATCACAGACCCGGTCAGGCAGATGGTGATTACATCGAATATTCTCCTTACAACTCCGATAGGTGACGCAGACAACCTGGATTCATTTATGAACTCTGCTCTCTCACGTACTTTAGAAAGTACTATGAAGGAAGACCAGTTGTTCTGGTATGACCATCCCATCCCTGTGGGTATAGCTGCAGAAAGCAATGAGATACTTTACGGTCTTGAAGGACTGGACCGTGCTGTTGCTTTTGAGAAGGAACAGGGGACTATTGAGGATGAATTAACACTTACATGCCTGCTGTCTGTTTCGGTAACACACAAGGGACTCCAGCAGATTGCAAAGCTGTATCTTGAAGAAGAATTGAACAAAAGAAAAAACATACGTCACCTTGATATATATATCTTTACTGAAGCAGATACACATGCAATTATCACAGATATTCTTATACCGGCTGCAGAGAGATGTCTAGATAATAGAAAGCCGGACCCTCTTCATGAAGTCTTTGGTGTTGACGGGGAGTATGGCCGGCATTACAGTTTTTTAAAGGCCATCGCTGCCTTCTGGCAGGTCTTTATCAATACAGAGATCAAGGGAACATTCAAGATTGATCTTGACCAGATATTCCCGCAGAAAGACCTTGTGGAACAGACCGGCCTATCGGCATTTGAACACTTCAAAACACCATTATGGGGTGCAAAAGGCACTGACAGTAATGGTAATCATGTAGAACTCGGCATGATCGCAGGAGCGCTTGTCAATCAAAGGGACTCTGAACATTCCCTGTTTTTCCCTGATGTACCCTTTCCTTCATCTGAGATGAAAGCTGATGATCTCGTCTTTTGCAGCACTCTCCCGCAGGCAGTTTCAACAGAAGCAGAAATGATGACAAGATATACAGATAATCAGCCTGACGGTAAGAGCAGGTGCATTCAACGCATACATGTAACAGGTGGAACAAATGGAATCCTGATAGATGCCCTGAGAAGGCATAGACCGTTTACCCCTTCCATTATTGGAAGGGCAGAAGACCAGGCCTACATTCTCTCGGTCCTTTTCAATGACAGGCATGATATGCTGCGTTATGTTCATAAAGACGGGCTGATCATGCGTCATGATAAAGAGGCATTTGCTGTTGATGCCATAAAAAAAGCAGCTATAGGCAAAATAATCGGTGATTATATTCGTATTCTCCTGTTTTCATTTTACGGCAGAGCACTGCCATGGTCTCTGGATACCATAAAAAATGAAGTTGGCCCATTTACAGGGTGCTTTATATCAAAGATCCCCCTTACGGTTGTATACCTTCGCTTTGCTCTTAAAACAGCATCATTTTTTGCTGAAAAAACGGATGTCAAAAAACATCAGGGACAGGAGTTCATGAAAAGCGGGATCAGGAGACTGGATGAGACTATTTCATATCTGAATCAGGACTCCAACCCTCTCATTGATCTGTATAAAAAGGAAAAAGCAGGATGGGACATGTTTTATGACATACTGGATCATACTGAAATCGGGTTGGCACATCAGGATGTTTTCTTTTCCGCATTAAAGGAAAAAGCGTTCTCTATGATTAAATCATGCAGAGTCAGGATTTAAGCAGTATTAAGCGGGGACACATCCCAATGGGATGTGTCCCTGCTATAATGAGGTATGTTTCCTGTCAGCCCTGAAAAAGAAAAAAAACTCCGGGACACGATGGACAGCCTTGGAGTACATGAAAAAGACATAGAAGAATCCTTTATCCGCTCGGGAGGCAGAGGCGGTCAGAATGTCAATAAAGTCGCTACCTGCGTCCATGTGAAGCACATACCTACAGGAACAGAGGTAAAATGTCAAAAGGCACGTACCCAGGGACTTAACCGCTATCACGCAAGAATTCTCCTATGCAAGAAAATAGAACAGGCCATTCTTGGTAAAGAAAGTGAAGAGGCCAGGCGCATAGCCCGGATCAAAAGACAAAAACGTAAACGCTCAAAGAGGGCCAAAGAGAAAATTCTGGAAGAGAAACATCATACCTCACAAAAGAAAAAAGACCGTACTTACTCAGGTGATGATGATGAATAATAACAGTGTATATTGTTTTCAGGCCGGATCAATACCATTTTCATGGATAATTAATGACCTTGATCTTTTGTTTAATCCGAAACGATTAAAACCAACATGAAGGTACTAATCATGATATTTAATTGCTGTCATACCGGCTGACATTAATTTTTTGCCAGCAGCAAGCATCTTTATTGAATATAAATTTGCATCTTTCCTTTAATTATAATAAATTAGTATTTCTTTATAATTTGTAATTTCTTATCAGGAGGACGATATTGAGCAAGAACATACATATAAAACCTGCAAACAGAGTTAAAGACCTGCCTCCATATTTATTTGCAACAATAGATAAAATGAAGGAAAAGGCCATTGCAAAAGGGACAGACCTGATTGACCTGAGTATCGGCGACCCGGATACGCCTACCCCCTCTCATATCGTTAAGGCAATGCAGAAGGCCGTAAAAAACCCGGCACATCATCAGTATCCATCATATATGGGCATGCTCTCATTCAGACAGGCAGTGGCTGACTGGTACAGAAAGAGGTTCAATGTATCTCTGGACCCGAACAGTGAGGTTGTATCGCTGATCGGTTCAAAAGAGGGTATTGGTCATATGCCTCTTGCATTTATTAATCCCGGTGATTATGTACTTGTCCCGTCTCCCGGTTATCCGGTGTATCCCGTGGCTGCGCTTTTTGCAGGAGGCATAAGCTATGAAATGCCCCTTCTTGAGAAAAACAGGTACCTGCCTGACCTGGGCCGAATTCCGAAATATGTCCTGAAGAAAACCAGGCTCATGTTTATTAACTATCCAAATAATCCCACCGCTGCCTGTGCTGACAGATCTTTTTTTAAGAATATCATCTCCTTTGCCAGAAAACACAACATTATCATCTGCCATGATGCAGCGTACACGGAGATGTATTATGGCAGGGAAAAACCTCTGAGTTTTCTGCAGCTGCCCGGTGCAAAGGACGTGGGTATTGAGTTCCACTCTCTTTCCAAGACATATAACATGACAGGCTGGAGAATCGGGTTTGCCGTTGGTAATAAAGACGCTGTTGCAGGGCTTGGCAAGATCAAGACTAATATTGACTCAGGAATATTCCAGGCCATCCAGGAAGCGGGGATTGCCGCTCTTAAAACCAAAGATGCTGATACACGGAAATTAAGAAAGATGTATCAGGAGCGAAGAGATGTTCTCCTGAACGGATTAACAAGGCTTGGCCTTGAAGTACATAAACCTAAAGCCACATTCTATCTCTGGGTAAAATGTCCAAAAGGTGTTTCTTCAATGGACTTTACTGCCCTTCTGTTAAATAAGGCGGGCATCCTGACAACCCCGGGTAATGGATTTGGCTCTCCGGGTGAAGGATATATACGGTTTGCCCTGACTGTTCCGGTCAAACGGATGAAGGAAGCAATAACCCGGATTCAGAATGTTCTTTAATTCCGGGGCAATACATAGTTATCCATATAACGTCTGTGTTTATTTTTTACTGCCCATTGATGTCATGCCCGAAATCTGTAATCGGGTATCCAGTATATATTAATAATCTGGATTCTCGATGCGAGTCTACGCGAGAGTCGCTCCGACCGGCTTTAAGTACTACCGGTATGACACTCAGAGGAATTAAATCCATATACAAACACTCATTAGTCAAAACAGCAGTACCTACCTGGCTCCAGCCTGTCTGAGCAGATTTACAATTGCCGGGTAACCTTTTTCTTCAGCCAAACCAAGTGATGATTTATTATTCATGTTCTTCATGTTTACGTCGGCTCCGCTATCGATCAGCAGCTTTGCAACATCATAATGACCGTAAAGCACAGCATCCATTAACGCTGTTCCGCCAAGATCATCTTTGACATTAATATCCGCTCCACTATCAATGAGCAATCTGGCTATATCAATATGTCCCTTAACGGAAGCGTCCATAAGGGCCGTCTGGTTTTTATCATTTTTAATATTAACATCAGCGCCATGTTCAAGCAGCATCTCAACCGTTTTTGTGTGACCTTCATATGAAGCGTCCATTAACACCGTTCCACCCATGGAGTCCTGGGCATTTACTCTCGCCCCTTTCGACATAAGCAGTTCTACTATAGTGAGGTTGCCCTTGTACGCCGCATCCATTAAAGCATTTCCACCAAGGGCATCTCTGCTGTTCGGATCAGCACCAGCTGAAAGCAGGGTCTCCACAATTTCCGTATGGCCGCCAAACGATGCGGCCATCAGCGCTGTCTGGTTTTTCACGGTCCTTGCATTCACATCAGCCCCCTGATCAAGTAACACCTGCACCACTTCTGCGTGGCCCTGAAAAGAAGCAAGCATCAGCGCTGTCCTTTTATAGGTGTCTCTGAGATTTACATCAGCACCATCTTCCAGTAAATTCTTCACAGTTCTGGCATTGCCTGCCATGGCTGCATCCATAAGTTCATTATGAACAGCCGCATCTGCTGGTACCGCTATGAATAAACATCCAATTACAAAGAATACTATAATAGAGGCCAGATTCTTCCTTACATTAATCATGACAATCTCCTTGTGTAATGAAATTATTAGTCGACTTTCAAGAAATGATAATAGATATTAAGCTGATTCCGGACAATATGTTATAAAATGACAGGGCAAAAGAGCAAATCATATTACAAAGCTTTATAACAGAATTATGAAGTCAAATCAGGAAATTACGTTTTACCGTTTGGATTGTTGACTAACAATTCTTCAAGTTCTTTCTGTACCGTCTCAACTTGTATGTTATGCATACACGACAAGTCAGCACAGTCTTTTTTTCTGCATGGACTGCAGGGGATATCTGACCTGATTACTTTCAGATGCCTGTTGGTCTGCCAGCCATACGGTCCGGTTTTTTTTGGGTTTGTCGGTCCAAAAAGAGCAATGGTCGGTTTGTCAAGAGCTGCTGCAATATGCATGGGCCCGGAATCATTGCTCACAACCGCGAGAGAACCGGAAATCAATGCAATCAGCTCTTTAAGGTCGGTTTTTCCACAGAAATTAATAGCGTTGTCTAAAGCTGAATCCATTACCTGTTTGACGAGTCTCATATCATTATTGCTGCCAATAATAATACACCGTACTCGCAGTTTTGATATGAGAGAAGCGAAATATGATGCGGGCCATCGTTTCGATTGCCACCTTGCTGACGGGGCTATTATAATATACGCATCATCATTCCCAATGAGCTGTTTTATGTTTACCTTCTTGTTGTCCTGTACGGGAAGAGGGAATTCAGCATGCGTAACTTCAGCTCCGACTGCCCTTGCCGCTTCAAGACTCCTGTCAACCGCGTGAGAAACCCCGTATGTCGGTATTTTTTCATCATAGAAAAAACGACTTCCTTCGCGTGCATCATCAAACCCAATGGTTTTTGATGCAGCAGCAAAGTGTGCCATGATCCCGCTCCTTAACAGCCCCTGCAGGTCTACAACAAGGTCATAATGCTCAGCCCGTAATGTTTTCCTTAACGACATAATGTCGGACAGGGACGTAATCATATTGGCTGCTTTTTTCCATGATTCCTTATCTATAACATGCACCCTGTTTATTAAAGGATTATCTTCAATAAGTCCTTTAAGGTTCCTGTTGATGATCCAGTCAACCCGATAATCTGGGAAAGAGTCCTTAACAGATTTTAAAAACGGCAGAGCATGAATAACATCTCCCAGAGAACTGGGTTTAACAACAAGCAGTTTCATCGAAACATTGTATCACACCCCTGTTGAGTCTGTCTGTCAATCAGAAACAATGCAGGATCTGCAGTCCCTTCATTTATAATAAATGCATATCAGCTTTAATATATGGTATTAATACTTATGTCAAAAAACGCAAATATGTCATTCCTGCAGTCCTTAAGCGGATATCCAAATCTTATGAAAAGACTCTGGATTCCGCTCAAAAAATTACGGGAATGACAAACAATGGAGCATAGGATAAACCCCGGAGTAAAGCTTCGAGGAATTCTATTGATTAAAATAATCCAGAGATATGCAATGTTTGAGGTTTCATTTGTCATTTTAATTTTTTATTTCTCATTTTTAATTTATTAGGAAAATCGAAATGTCCGTAGCATATATCGGCTTAGGATCCAATCTGGGAAACAGAAAAGAGAACTGTGAAAAAGCTGTCAGTTTAATGGATGGAAAAGGTCTGACACTGCTCCAGCAGTCCTCCATGATCGAAACTCCGCCCTGGGGGGTAAAAGATCAGCCGGCATTTATAAATATGGCAGTTTCAGTTGAAACAACCATGCTGCCGGAACCATTACTGGTCCTGCTCAAAGAGATAGAAAATAAGATGGGACGTGCCAAAACATGCAGGTGGGGACCCAGGATGATAGACCTCGATATACTGTTCTATGATGACCTGATAATAAATACATCAAATCTGTCTATCCCCCACCCTCTCATTCAGGAAAGGGATTTTGTATTGCGCCCCCTCTCAGAAATTGCTCCTGACCTGGTCCATCCGGTACTGAAAAAAACAGTTAAAGAACTACTAGATTCGTTATAAGTTAATCGTTATTCGTCATTCGTTAATCTTATTTGTTATTTGAATTTTATTTACAATTTGGAATTTACAGTTTGGAATTTAAACATAGTGCTATTTCCCATTAACAATGTTTCCAAAATTTCTGAGCACCTGTAAACCAAGGGACTGGCTTTTTTCCGGGTGAAACTGGACCGCAAATATATTGTCTTTCCAGATCGAAGAAGTAAATTCTATTCCATAGTCGGTAGTCGTTGAAATAATCGAGTTATCTTCCGGTGCTACATAATAGGAATGAACAAAGTAGAAATAGCTTTTATCCGGGATCCCTTTAAAAAGCGGGTTATTATTTTTAATATTCAGCTGGTTCCATCCCATCTGCGGAATCTTCAGTTCCTTATTGTCAGGATTAAATCGAACAACGCGTCCTTTGACAATGTCCAGCCCTCTGCTGCTGCCAAACTCCTCGGATTCCGTAAACAGAACATGAAGACCAAGACATATGCCCAGATAAGGTTTACCGCCCCTTATCGTTTCTGTAACTGCTTCGTTCAGGTTAAGGTCACACAGTTCATTCATACATCCCTTGAAGGCCCCCACACCGGGGAGCACAACCCCTTGGGCATTTCGCACATCGGCCGGTTTATCAGTGACCTTTACATCAATTCCTGTTTTCTGGAATCCCTTTTCAACGCTCCTGAGGTTGCCCATTCCATAATCAATAATTGCAATCATATGATATATTATGAATTTTGCATGCATAAATTCAATGCGACAGCTGTAGACAACGCGCTTGCTTGAAATAATTGTAGCGTTTAAGGTATATTTCTACCCTGATTTTTACATGGTGATCATACATGGATTTAATACCCAAACAGATTTTCTTTACAAAAGGCAAAGGCGTCCACAAGGACAAACTTGCTTCTTTTGAGCTTGCCTTGCGCAAGGCAGGTATTGAAAAGTGTAACCTTGTCTATGTTTCAAGTATTTTCCCTCCCAATTGTGAAATAATTCCAAAAGTTAAAGGTGTTAAAAAAATAAATCCCGGCCAGATAACCTTTTGTGTCATGGCAAGGAGTGAAACGAATGAACCCAGCAGGCTGATCTCCGCTGCAGTAGGTCTTGCCGTGCCAAAGGACAGGAAGCACTATGGCTATATTTCAGAACATCATTCATTTGGTGAAACTGCAAGAAAAGCCGGAGATTATGCAGAAGACCTTGCTGCAACCATGCTGGCCACAACGCTGGGTATTTCTTTTGATCCTGACGAGGCATGGGATTCAAGAAAACAGGTGTACAAGGCAAGCCAGTACATCTTTAAATCCACAAATATCTGTCAATCTACTGAAGGAAACAAACATGGAAAGTGGACCACAGTAATTGCAGCTGCTGTCATGCTATTGTAAATACAGGTTTCAGGTATCAGCGAACCTTCATAATACCGGCATGTTAGAAATCTGCCTCCGTAACCAATTATTGTGAAAAAAAATAATACCCCAGATAATTTCTGCGGTCTTTCCCGCAGACACTCAAATTATAAAGATTCAGCCATCGTCATACTTCCTGTTCCTTTTGATAAAACAAGCACCTGGATGAAAGGATCATCAAAAGGACCTCAGGCCATCATTAATGCGTCAATACATCTGGAACTCTATGATATTGAAACCGGTATTGAAGTCTTTACGCACGGCATTCACACAGCCGGTAAGATCAGCGGGCACAGACCGGCAGCTATGGTTAACAATGTTTATAAAAAAACCAGAAAAATTCTGGCGGATAATAAGTTTACTGTAGTACTGGGCGGAGAACATACCGTTTCACTGGGATCAATCAGGGCCCATGCAGAGCAATATAACAATTTCAGCATATTGCACCTTGATGCCCATACTGATTTGCGCGATACGTATAATGGCACTAAATACAGTCATGCATGTGTGATGGCAAGGGCAGGGGAAATAACGGACAATATAGTATCTGTTGGCATACGGAGCATGGACTCATCAGAGATACCATATGTAAGCAATAAAAATGTTTTTTATGCATCAGATATCAGGCATGCAAAGTCTTGGATACGTAATGCCACAGATACCCTCTCTGATAATGTGTATATCACCATTGACCTGGATGTCTTTGATCCTTCGATCATGCCATCAACAGGTACCCCTGAGCCGGGAGGCCTGTGGTGGTATGATGTTCTTGAGCTGATGGAACAGGTTTCAAAAAAGAGGAATATTGTTGGTTTTGATGTAGTGGAACTCTGCCCGTCAAAAAACGTTGCATCTGACTTCCTTGCTGCCAAACTTATTTATAAACTGCTGAGTTTAAAATTTGTGTAATATTGTAGATATCATTTGCGGCTTATCATAAGCTAAATTGTTTTTTTGAGTATTAATAATCTTTTCGTATCAATGCAAAATTACATATGAAAATACTTGAACTTTGCTTATCCAGTGGATTGGGTGGCCTGGAATTATACTTTGCTAGAACAATTAAACAGTTATCTAATCTAGAGATTGAATACCTTGCGGTAATAAGGCCTAAAACCAGGCTCGATACATATCTCTCATCATCACAATATGTAATAAGTCATTTGAACTCACGCTCACGTTACGTTCCTCTTTTGTCAGCCAAAATAGTGGCACAGCTGATTGATACATATGAAATTGATATTATTCATATGCATTGGGCAAAAGATCTTGCACTAGCAGTTTTAGCAAAAAAATTTAGTCAATGCAAACCAAAACTTGTTTATACCCGTCACATGGAAATATCCGGCAATAAAAACGACTTATACCATAGGCTGATGTATTCCAATGTAGATATGTTGATTTGTATTACCAGAAGGCTTCGTGACCAGGCCGTCTTAAGGCTACCTGTTGATACTAACAGGGTGAAAGTACTTTATTATGGAACGCCCACTATTACTCAAAGTAATGATATATGCAATTTAATACGTGAGAAATGTTCAATTGATAAACAAGCTTTTTTAATTGGAATGGTAGGCAGACTGGAACCACCTAAAGGACAACACATCTTAATAAAGGCTATTGCTGAGCTACATACGAGCAAAGCGAAACGTGTTGATGTTTTATTTATTGGACAGGGCAAAACTTCTGATTATCAGAATTCACTGATTGACCTTTCTCAAAAACTGAATGTACATAATCAAATTCATTTTTATGGCTTTCACCCTGACCCTCCATCATTAATGGTATGCTTTGACCTGGTCGTGCTTACGACATTTAAAGAAACTTTTGGTCTTGTTCTTATAGAGGCAATGAGTGCCGGAACTGCAGTAATTGGAACTGAAGCCGGAGGAGTTCTTGAAATTATTGATGACGGTAACACAGGTTTTTTAGTGGAGCCCGGCAATGTAAAGGAGCTTGCCAATGTTATAGAAAAATTAGTTGAAGATCCGATAGTTCGAAAAACTGTCGCAACTAACGGACAAAAGTTCGCCAGAAGTAAATTCAATATTGATAATCATTATGGGTCTTTAATAAATCTATTTAAATCTTTATTAACATAAAACTGAATCCATTTATTGAGTAATATGTATGCTCTATATTACAACCAGCAATGGTCTTTTAAAATATGATATTTCACAAAGAACTGTTTTAAATATTTTTTCACCTCAAAAATCATTAGAATTATTTGGCATCACATACGATCGGGAGAAGAGTACACTTGTTATTGCCTCCCGAGATAAACCCGCCTGGTATAATCCAAGAAGGAAAAGCAGTTCAGTAACGCTTTATTCAATCAGTCTTGAAAATTATCAGGTGTATAAGATGTCCACGGTAAAGAGGGCATATGATGTTCATCAAATCGCATCAAATGAATCCAGCATTTTCATTACTGACACCACAAAAAACCGGGTCCATGTATTTGATATGGAGTCGCACAAAGTGAAAAGAATTATTAACATCGGTCATATAAGAGAGGATATTAATCATATTAATGCCGTATGTGTAAGTAATAATAATTTATTGATCGGATTAAATAATAGAGGCATTACGGATGCAGCAATTCTAACAATTTCATTAGACGATGTTTATGATTATTCGGGTCATACAATGCAGGCGGAAGACTTTGGTACCATTAAGGTCCTGTCTGGAAGGGTTCATACACATGATATTACTCCATATAACAATACTTTTCTTGTATCTGCATCACATGATGGTTGTATATTTCAGATAGATACAGACGAAAATTTATGCAGTGAGAATGAGTGGGTCAGGGGAACAACAGTTACAGAGGATGGCATATGGATTGGTATCAGCCAAAAGGCCGAACGTGCAAAGCGACATAGCGCCAAACTGGACGGGGCCATATTGTTTTTTGATCATCGTGAAAAGAGAATTACACAAAGGATTCCATTAGTTTGTTCAGGTCAGGTTAATGATATCTTGTATGTTAAGTGATTATTGCTTGCAGGAGTCGCCAGGATTTCAAGAACATGTTAATCTTATGCCAAAGAATTTCTATAAACTGGCAAGAACATACTGATCTCATGATATTATCCATTTTTTTGATACAATTGTCAGCTATTTCTCTTACGGGTTTTTAAGCCAAATTGCATCTCGTAAAGTTCTCGATATATCCCATCAATGGCCATGAGTTCTTGATGTTTTCCTGCCTGTATGATTTTTCCCCTGTCCATAACCAGTATACGGTCAGCTTTTCTGATTGTTGAAAGTCTGTGGGCAATAATGATAGTTGTCCTTCCGGGAATAATATTTTCAATTGCCTTCTGAATTTTTATTTCAGAGTCACTGTCCAGAGATGATGTGGCCTCATCAAATATCAGGATGGCAGGGTTCTTGAGTATGGCCCTAGCAATAGTGATCCTCTGCTTCTGTCCCCCTGAAAGCATTATCCCCCTTTCCCCTATATTCGTTTCATAACCCTCGGACAACTCTTCAATAAATTCATGCGCAAAAGCTGCCTTGGCAGCCTCTATTATTTCTTCATCAGAAGCATCCGGTCTACCAAGAAGAAGATTTGTCCTGATCGTTTCATTAAATAAAATAACATCCTGGGTTACGAGCCCTATGTGCTTTCTCAGCGAGTTAAGGGATAGTTCCTTAATATTGACACCATCCATCAATATGTCTCCGGAAGAGGGATACCAGAAACCTGCAATAAGATCAACAAGTGTACTCTTGCCTGCTCCGCTGTGTCCCACGAGCGCGATGAGTTCTCCCTGCCTGATTTTCATATGTATATCATGAAGAGCTTCATCACCGGTTTTCGGATATTGAAAAGATACTCCCTTGAATTCAATATTCCCCTTAATATCTTTTTCCACACTGCCTGATCTTTCAGGTTCTTCAAAAGCAATCTCTCTCACACGGTCCAGTATGGTGCGTGCCTGCTGAAAATTATTATGCACCGAGCTCAATCGTTTCAATGGGGTATAGATCATGAGTAACGCTGTAATGAAAGAGAAAAAAGCGCCGGGTGAAATTTCTTCTGATATCACCAGATGACCGCCGTAATAGACAATGATGGCGACTCCCACGCCGCCCAGTATCTCCACCATCAGGGTTGAAACCCCTCTTATTCGTATCTCCCTCATTACATTCCTGTAATGGTCAGCCAATGCCGTCCTGTACCTCTCACCCATCCCCTGTTCCATGGTAAAGGCCTTGATGATCTTTATACCCTGGAGACTTTCATGGAGCAGGCTTGTTACGCGCGAGATAAGTTTTCTGGTGTCAGCGCTGGTTTTTTTCATTTTTACTCCGAGGCGTCCGATGCTGTATGCAATAAGCGGCATCACAATAAAAGAAAGTAAAGCGAGGTCCCATTTCCTCATAAACGCCACGATACTTAATACAATGACGGTCCCTCCGGCAACAAAAAAATCCTTTACTGTAGATGCAAATATGTTCTGCAGTATTTCTACATCATTAAGCACCTTGGACACCACCGAACCACTTGATGTCCTGCTGTAATAAGATTGCGGCATCATGAGCAGTTTGTAAAAAATTGCCTGCCTCATTAATTTCACAACCTTTGCGCCTATTGAATTCATCAGATAGTTGGCTGAATATGTAGATATCCCTCTCAAAAGAAACAGACCGATAATACCAAACGGCAAAAGGAACAGATATGATTGTGATTTTATAAAAAAGATTGAATCCAATGCAGGTTTTACCGACCATGCAATCGCACCATTAATACCCGCAAGAAGCAGACTGAACAGGATGGCAGCAACAAGTCTTACCATGAACGGTTTCGTGAACTGCCAGAACACGTTCATGTCACCCTGCCAGCTGTCGGTTCTGCTATTCCTTAATATTTCTTCTATATTCAAATCCATAGTTTATATGATACACGCATTAAGATTATCAATGATATGTCATCAGAAGGTAGGGTCATCAGTCCGCTGTATTCTTGTCCAGAAATGTTACTAATGTACCTTTAGTATCTTTAACAGCGTCTTCCCTTTGGTCGTCACCGTCGGGGATGGTAATATTTATCTGCTTTTCATATTCGTTTAATGTGGCCCATCTTTTGGGACTTGCAACTCGCTCATCACCAAAAAAAGACATGGTAGGTATATTAACAGCACCTGCCAAATGCATGGTCCCGGTTGATGTGCTCACGAATAGTGCAAAATTGGATATCAACTGACAGAAACGGGATACCCCCTGATCTGACATAAAAAAAACAGCATCATAATCAACTTTTCTCCTGACCTCTTCCATTAAATCAGCTTCATCAGGCCCAAAGGTATATACCACTTTGCATTTCTTATATCGGGATACGGTTTCAGCTATATCTACATATTCATCAACAGTCATGTTCCCGATGGATGAGCCGCCGAATCCGGGATGGAAAGCGATATATACATAATCTCCCTGTATATTATGCTGCACCTTAAATTCCTCCAAAGCATCTTCCCGTTCTCTCTTATTAACAGGGATTACCGGTCGGGAGAAGCTGAGATTTATCTTATTATCAATCTCTTTCAGCAGGTCAAGGTTATATTCATACTCTCTTTTGTGACATTTTGACCGTCTTTGCAAAAGTGTTGCATTATGGAATATCTGTGCCAGTTTTGTTGCCGGAGCAATTCGTTTTTGTATTCCACTGAGAAACAGGATCATACCAATCCTGAATGTGGAATATAGCGTCAGAGAAATATCCGGTTTTACTGTTCGTATCTCACGTATCAATTTATAAGAGCTGTGTTTATCATCAATAATAATTTCATCGATAGATTCAATATGGCGTGCAAACTCTGCATTGCCGGGCGCAATCAGTGCAGTAACATGAATGTCCCTGTCATACTGTTTAACGGCCTGAAATACCGGCAGGGAAAGCACAAAATCTCCCAACCTGTCATTTCGTATAATGAGTATTTTCATTAACCATACCTGAAACGATCAATTGTCCTGCCCCGTATGCTGTTATCTGCTCACATTAAATACCATCATTACCATGATTTCGCATGCTTAAAAAAAGCTCCATTCGCTGCCATGACCGCAATAACAAGACCTCTCCATCCGTCAAGAAACCCGCACCTTACTATATACGCTTTCATAAAGGCAGCTGCTCCCTTTATCAAAGCAATAAATGGCGATTGTTTTTTAAGGTCTCCCGATAGTGCATAGAGACTGGAGTAGTTATTCATCTTATTGATAATGTCTTTAATATCATCCGCCGTATAATGAACAATGCCGCCTTTCAGTTTATGAGCCTTAACATGGCTGTCACATACAACATGCTCATGTACATAGTTGCCGCTAAACCGTGCCGTCTTTCTGTTAAAAATCCTTATGAGCCAGTCAGGATTCCAACCACTATGCTTAATGACCCTGCTGCAGAAAATGTTCTGCCTGTTAATCATAAATGCCCTGGTCAGGTCTTTCAGGTCCAGGGCTTTTAATTCTTCTATCAGTTCTCCGGACGGCACCTCATCACTGTCAAGAGAAAAAACCCAGTCATTCCTCGCACGGTCCACAGCAATATTCTTTAGGGGACCAAATCCGATAAATGTTTCATGATATATTTTTGCATTTGAATAACCACCGGCAATCTCAACAGTATTATCCTGTGATCCGTTGTCAACAATAATTATCTCATCAAAATCAGATAATGAGTTCAGGACTTCATGAATATGCTTTGATGAATTTTTTGTAAGAATCGTTACAGAAATATTGATCATGGTTTAATAATAGTAAATAATTTTCATGTAATCAGTTTATAATGTTTCTTGCTCAGATCGACTCCCAGCAGTTTTTCAATCATGAGACTGCATCTGTGTTTCAACTCCCTGAATGTTAATGTATGGTTGGGATCTGCCTGAAATATCCCTTTTGCTTCGGGCAGCCATTCTTTCATTAACGCCGGATGTGTTCCCTTAAATTCACGCAGCACAAAATTATCGATATCAGCATAATTGACCTCAGAAATGTCATCTCTCCCCCAGTATTTTCCAACATGCTGCAATTTTGCATTCATCTGCTTTTCACTCCTTACCCAACCATAATGATAAATTTTAGCTCCTGATAAAGCAGCTCTCGGATACCTGCTCTTTTTAGTAGATGTTAAAACCACCGGGAACTGCCCGTCAGAAGGGAACATGATCCTGATACTATTTTTTAAGATCCGGCTTTCCCGTCTGTACCATGCTGGACTCCATGCGTATGTTCCCGGGTTTCCATAAAAATGTATATAGTCAAAAATGAGAGCTTCTACCCTGTCATCATTAAGATATTGATGTAAGGCCTCTTCGATTACAGGCAGGTCGTTTTCATGGACCACTTCGTCTGACTGCAGATAAAAGGCCCAGTCCCCGGTACAATTATTAAGCGCAAGATTAGTCTGCTGGGCATACACAAATCCGGCATCTTTCATGTTTTCATTCCATTGTGTATGAAGCAGCCTTACTTTGTTGCTTCCTATTTCGTTAATCATTTTTTCAGTTTCATCATCGGAGGGGCCAAGAGCGATAACAAATTCATCCACAATCGGCAATATCGATCTTATGGACTGAATAAATGGATACCCAAGGGAATGTGCGTTCCTTAAGAAAGTAAACCCGCTGATTTTCATACTCTGACAAAAACCCTGGATATAATAGATGATGTTAGATAACTCATGTGATATTGATTCGTCAAAATAAAGTTAAAGCCGGACTGGACAACTATTAAGACGTATTAATTATTTTTATTCAATGCCCCCTGAAGTCCAATAAAAACACTTGCCCATGCCATTTTCACTGAACCTAAAATCATCGTATTCACCAAACTTCCAATAAAAAACAAAAGTGTAAATGAAAAAATTGAAAACCCTATTACAGTATCTTTATTTCGCCATCCTGAACTGAAAAGTACGATAAACAACCATGTTATGGTGATGAGACCCGGCAAACCATATCCTGCAGCAATATAGATAAAAGTGTTATGTGGTGTTCCAAAATCATCGGTATGCTCATATGGTTTATTTTTTTCCCATTCTGACTTAAAACCGGTTGACCCTGTTCCGGTCAAAGGATTTTCAAGAAACAGATCGATTGACATTTTCCACATTTCAAACCTCCAGCCCAGAGAAGAATCGGTATCCCCTTTGGAAGATGCAATAATAGATTCTTTTGCTGTATTCATTCGTTTCTGAACAGTCGGCGACATAAATAATATAACAACTGCCAGGATGGATATGATAATGGTTAACAAAAAACTCTTTTTACCGATCATATTATAAATGATTAGGGGAGAAGTCATTATGAAAGCGATATACCCCGTTCTTCCAATGACAACCATAGATAAATCCATGAAATAGATGATCATTATACCTAATATGAAAACTGAGTTTTTTCTGTTCACTGATTTTTTAAAATAAAAAGACAGGACAAGTATGCCAAAGACAAGCAGAAGAGACAGTATGATATGATGAAAGCTGCCTAATAATCCATAAGAGAATCCATGTGATTTTAATGGAGCAAGGCCCGAATGCTGCATAAGTGACAGTACG